>JAHFFR010000047.1:5098-8520 GCA_023247825.1 Candidatus Omnitrophota bacterium | reverse complement strand
TCAGACAGCCTCTGTTTCAGGCCCAAAGAAACTTTTCCGGAGGCCTGATCGAGATTTAAAATCATTACTTCGATTTTATCGCCGATTGCGACAATCTCTGAAGGATGGCTGATCTTTGACCAGGACATATCTGTAATATGCAGCAGGCCGTCAACTCCGCCCAAATCAATGAAAGCGCCGAAATCAGTAATTGCCTTGACCAATCCGGGATAAATATTGCCGATCTTTAGCTCGCCCCAAATTTTACTCTTGGCCACATCCCTGTCCTGCTGGACTGCTTCGCGGCGGCTGACAATTATCGAGCGGCGCAGGTTATTGACTTTAACTATTTTGAATTTAAATATCTTATACAGGATATCTTTATCCGGGATATTGCGGAAAGAGGAAAGCGAACTGGGCAGGAACCCTTCAATTCCCATAATATCGACTAGGAATCCGCCTTTGACTTTCTTTACCGGCTTGCCTTCAACCAGCGTCCCGTCATTGGATAATTTGACTATTTTATCCCAGCCCTGCATACGCATGGCTTTTTCGCGTGATAAAGTCATAACACCGGCGTCATTTTCCATTGTTTCAAGCAAAAATTCCATCTCGCGGCCAACCACTAAGTCGCCTGTGCTAAATTCGGTAATCGGGACAATCCCTTCGGATTTAAAACCTACATCCACTAAAACTTCTTTACTCTTAATTTCGACTATCTTGCCGGTTACAACCTGGCCTTCCTTTAAAACTTTAATACTTTGATTATACATCTGCTCTAATTCTGCTCTAGTATCTGACATTTCTGGTTACTCCCTCTCTTTATTATTATTTTATTTTTATTATAAGTAGTTACCCGATAATTCTTTAATCTTAAGCCATTATCATATTCGAAATTTCCTGATAAGGCTTCCCCCTTTCCTCGCGAATTTATACTCCATTTTTTAAAATTATCGCTTTACCCAGCGCTAAAAGTTTTTTTGCCCGATCCAGGCTCTTTGCCTCGGCATAAGTGCGCATAATCGGCTCGGTCCCTGAACCGCGGAACATCAGCCAGCTTTGGTCCTCGCAAATTAGTTTTATTCCGTCGTAATCTTTGATATCCACAACTCTTTTCCCCAATAATTCTTTTGGCAGGCCTTCCTTCTTTGGCTCAACACGCGCATCCATTTGAAAATCCTGGCGCACATAATAATATTTACCGAATTGTTTTTCGGCTTCGTTTAAAATCTTAAGCATATTTTTATTCCGGTAAACCATCATTTCAATCAGAAGAAGCCCGGCCATGGTCCCGTCACGCTCGGGGATATAATCTTTTACACCCATACCCCCTGCCTCTTCGCCTCCGGCAACAATATCTTCGGTTTCCATCAGGTTAGAAATATATTTAAAACCAACGGGCGTCTCATAAAGCTTTATCCCCAAAAATTCAGCGATATTATCCATCATCGTCGAGCCGCAGATAGTTTTAACCAGCCCGCCGCTAAAATGGCGGTCCTGATTTAAATGCAAGGCAAGTAACCCTAAAATCTTCTGCGGATGGATGAATACTCCACCGGGGGCAACCGCGGCAATCCTGTCGGCATCCCCGTCAAGAGCAATCCCTAAATCAAACTTTTCTGCCTTGACGCGCGCCTTCAATTCTTTTAAATTATCCTCAACCGGTTCCGGCCTGCCTCCGTCAAAAGAAGGATTGATCGTATTGCGCATAAACTCTAATTTTATATTTGTGCCTTTGAGAACTTGCGCGATAAAACTGTCTCCCGAGCCATACATCGAATCAACCAGGACCCTGAATTTCTTATTTTTGATTTTCTTTAAATCAATATAATTACGGATAAATTTTATATAATCCCTGATAATATCTACCCTCTCAATTGAATCAGCCGAAAAGTTATCTTTCACCGGGTCCTTACCGATAAGACCCTCAACTTCTTTGGTTAATTCCTGGCTTGCCCCGCCGCCGCTTGAATTCTTGATCTTGAAACCGTTATATTCCGCAGGGTTATGGGAAGCGGTAATCATAATCCCTAAATCCAGCTTGCGCGATTTAACCGCAAAACTTAATGCGGGGGTAGGCACGGGCTGGTCAGCAAGGATCACCTCTATGCCGTTACTTTTTAAAACTATCGCCGCAACTTCGGCGAAGTTCGCGGACATAAAACGCGTATCATAACCCACTGCCGCTTTTTTCCCCAGCCCTAAATAATCAGCCACTGCTTGAGCAAGGATTTTAACATTTTCTAAAGTATAAGTATCTGCGATAATCGCGCGCCATCCGTCGGTTCCGAATTTAATTTGTGAAGCCGTATTGCTCATTTTAAATTTCTCCTCTTCTTAAACTGTTAATTGCCTGTTTAGTATTTTTTGCCCCGAATATATAAGAACCCGCGGCCAGGACATTTGCCCCGGCGCTCTTGACAAGTTTTGCGGTAATATTATTAATCCCGCCGTCAACAGAGATATCTTTTTTAAAAATCGCGCGCAATTGCTTTATTTTATTTATTGCTTTCGGAATAAATTCCTGGCCGCCGAAACCCGGGTTAACCGACATCACCAGGACAAAATCAACCAGCCTAAGAGCTTTTTTGATTTTTACCAGAGGCGTTGCCGGATTTAAGGAAATCCCCAGTTTTATTCCTTTAGAGTTTAATTTTTTCGCGATAGCCGCCAATTCCCTTAAGCTAACCGCCTCAATATGCACAGTGATCATATCGCTTCCCGCCTTGACAAAAGCATCTACGTATTTAGCGGGATTCTCGATCATTAAATGCACGTCCAGCGGAAGCCTGGTTACCTTGCGCATATATTTTACCACTACCGGCCCTATAGTGATATTCGGCACAAAATGGCCGTCCATTACATCTACATGGATTAAATCCGCGCCCGCATTTTCAACCTTCTTAAGTTGGGCGGAAAGGTTACTGAAATCTGCCGATAATATTGACGGAGCGATCTTTATTTTCATTTATAGAGCTTTCTTTTTTTTATGTAGTCAAAAACCCTGTCCGGGACCAGGTAGCCAAATGATTTATTCTCTTGAATACAGTTACGTACCTCAAAACCTGAAACATCAACTGCCCGAATGGCCAGGGTCTGGATATAATGGGGAATTTGATCCAGCGGGTATCCCGGCCTTGTCGCCGCCACAAAATTTACCATTCTAATTATTTCACTTAAATCTTTCCACTCGTTTAAATATTTAAGTAAATCCGAGCCGATAATAAAATAAAGTTCATCGCGGGGGTATTTAGCCTTTAATTCCCTTAAGGTGTCAATTGTATACGAGCGCCCCTGGCGCTTAATTTCAATGTCGGAAACCGCAAAAAACTTATTGCTCCTGGTTGCCAATCTTAACATCGCAAGCCTGTCCGCGGCCGGGGCAATATTAAAATTATCTTTATGCGGAGGAATAGCTGCCGGGACAAAAATAATTTTATCTA
>JAHFFR010000047.1:0-4998 GCA_023247825.1 Candidatus Omnitrophota bacterium | reverse complement strand
ATCTCCGCCCCCATTCCAAATTGATTGCCGTCGGTAAAACGGGTGGAGGCGTTTACGTAAACACAGGCTGAATCCACTTCTTTCAGGAATTTTTCCGCCATTTCCTGATTATCCGTAACAATACTGTCCGAGTGATGCGAGCCGTAATTGTTGATGTGCGCAACTGCCGCATCCAAATTATCAACAACCTTGACTGAAAGGATTAAATCCAGGTATTCGGTGCGATAGTCATTTTCAGTCGCGCGCTTTGCCCATTTAGCTATTTTCCGGGTAATCGCGCATCCGCGGATCTGGACCCCGGCATCTTTAAATTTCTTAAGCATTCCTGGCAAAAACCGAGCGCAAACATCGCGGTGCACAAGCATTGACTCCATGGCATTGCAGACTCCCGGCCGCTGCACCTTGGCATTAAAACAAATTTTTTCCGCCATATTCAAATCCGCACGATCATCCACGTAAACGTGGCATATCCCCTTATAATGCTTAATCACCGGTATGCGCGAAGTTTTGACTACCTTGTTAATCAAATCTTCGCCGCCGCGCGGGATAACAACATCAATATAATTATTCAGCTTAAGCAAAATATCTACGGCCTTACGATCAGGGGTATCAATTAAATTAATTGTGCCTTTTGGTAAGCCGGCTCCAAGCACAACGCTATTTAAGATACTAAAGATTGCCAGGTTAGAATTTAATGACTCGCTCCCTCCGCGCAGAATCACGCTGTTGCCGGCTTTAAAACACAGCCCGATACAGTCAGAGGTAACATTCGGACGGGATTCATAAATTATAGCAATCACGCCGATAGGCGTGCGCACCTTCTTAATCTTAAGGCCGCTGGGAACATCCCAGGCGCGCATAACTTCGGCGACCGGATCTTTAAGTCCCGCCACATCAAGCAGGGAATCGGACATCTGTTTTATTCCCGCCTCAGTCAAGGACAAACGGTCAATAAAAGCCTTATTCTTGCCCTTATAGGCAGAGATATCTTTTTTATTGGCCTTTAGGATATTATCTTTCCCCGCCAATAAAGCGTAAGCCATATCTTTTAACACCGCATTCTTGGCATCCGGCGGCAATATGGCTAACTTGCGCGATGCAGCTTGAGCAAATTTTGCGGTATTTACTAATTTAATAGCCAGGCCTTGCCCCATTTTATTTAGGTAGAAATATGGTTCCCTCACTGAAAGGATCCTGCGCTACTTTTGCGATAATCCCTTTTTTAGCGCCATTGGCAATGACGCACGGGACCCTCTCCTCAACAGCGATCCGCGCGGCCTCTATTTTTGTAACCATGCCGCCGACGCAGGTATTTTTACTGGTCGGGCAGCCCAAGGATTTAATTTCACCGGTAATTTTAGTTACCCGGCGGATAATCTTTTTATTTCTATCCAGGAGACCGTCAACATCCGAAAGGATAATTAATAAATCCGCCCCCACAAGAATAGAAACTAAAGCTGAGAGGCGGTCATTATCCCCTAATTTAATTTCTTCGGTAGCAACTGTGTCATTCTCATTTATAATCGGGACACATTTTAATTTCAGCAAGGTATTTAAGGTATTCTTCGCGTTATGATAACGCAGGCCCAAAAAGTCATCCCAGGTCAAAAGCAGCTGGGCGCAGTTTAAGCCGTATTTTTTTAACGCAAGCTTATAAACATGCATCAGCTCATGCTGGCCGATAGCGGCGGCTGCCTGCAGGCGGGCAAGCTCTTTCGGCCGGCTGGTTAATTTTAAAATCGACATACCTAAGGCAATTGCCCCGCTTGAAACAAGCACCACCTCTTTACCCTCTTTAATCAAACCGGATATCTGGCAAGCGATACCGGCCGCTAAAGACGTATCCAGCTTATTTTTCTTACCGGCAAATAAGCTTGCGCCTACCTTTACCACTATCCTCTTATAATTTTTTCGCGACCGCATCAATCAACTCCTCTAAATTATTTTTTTCTAACGCCGAAATCGGGTAAACCGGCTTTTTGATTAATTTCTTAAACCTTTTCAGGTTCTCATCTGCGCCTTCGATATCCATTTTATTGGCGCAGATAACCTGCGGCTTTTTATAAACCTCTAAACTAAAATTTTTTAATTCCAAATTTATATTTTTATAATCATTTACCGGGTCCCTGCCCTCAAAACCTGCCATATCCAGAAGATGAATTAAAACCCTGGTGCGCTCGACATGTTTTAGGAACTTATCCCCCAAACCACGGCCCTCTGAAGCCCCGGAAATCAGGCCGGGAATATCGGCAATAACAAATTTTTTATTCCCACTATTTACTACTCCCAGGATCGGCCCGGTGGTTGTAAAAGGATATGGCGCGATCTTTGGATGCGCGTTAGAAATTGCGGAAATCAAAGTAGATTTACCTGCGTTAGGAAATCCTACTACTCCGACATCGGCTAAAAGCTTTAAATCCAGGATAAGCGTTTTCTCTTCACCCGGCTCACCCGGCTCTGCTTCTTCTGCTTTGCGATGCCAGTTCCCTAAGCCGCCGCGGCCCCCGCGGGCAACAATTACCTGTTCACCGCTTGCGTTAAGGTCGCGTAAAATAGAACCGGTTGCCTCATCCTGAATGATTGTGCCCAGAGGAACCCGTATAATTATATCTTCGGCCGAGCGGCCTTTTTTATGGT
Source organism: Candidatus Omnitrophota bacterium (assembly GCA_023247825.1). GTDB lineage: Bacteria > Omnitrophota > Gorgyraeia > Gygaellales > Profunditerraquicolaceae > UBA6249. The sequence goes on along the minus strand of JAHFFR010000047.1, from coordinate 2,361 downwards.
TGCCTGAACCGTGCCCGCCGTGCGAACCGAAAAAATGCCTGTGGTGCTGAAAATCCAGCAGGGTAAGCAGGTTGTGGTCTGCCTGAATGATTATATCCGCTCCCTTACCGCCATCTCCGCCGTCGGCAACTCCCCGGCGCTGGTATTTATCGCGATAAAAACTTTTGCAACCTTTTCCCCCGCTGCCGCCCCGCACATTAATTTTAGCGCTGTCAATAAACACTTAATTTATAGGCCTAAATCAATAGATTTAATCTTCAATTCGGTAAGTTGGGCGCGATGGCCTTTTTCCCAGTGGAAAGCCTTCCTGCGGCGGTATTTATAAGCTGTGGTTTTTTCGCCTAAAACCTGCCCTAAAACCGTTGCTTGGACTTTGGCGCCTAAAACATACGGCTGGCCGATTTCAACTTTTTTATCTTTTGAAACCAATAAAACCTTATCAATGATAATATTGTCCCCTTTAGCTCCTGCCTGCTTATTTACTTCAATAACATCATCTTTTTTTACATTATACTGCTTTGCTCCAACCTCAATTATTGCATACATTTGATTGCCTCCTTAAAATAAAAAAAGGTAAATTTGAATTTAATATTATATACCTGATGAAACTGGGGGTCAAGCTATTTTGATGTCTTCTAAGTGCGCGGTAGGGTTTGAGATAAGGTTAATTTTTATCCTGTATTTATGCTCAAGTGCGCGCAAGGCCTCCTTATCTTTTAAGATTTCATCAATCACAGGCGCAGCTAGCGTAAGCGAAGCAGTTTTTAAGGATTTGCCCTTAAGATAGCGCTTGAGCTCTTTTAAGGCAAAAATTCCCAAGGTTTGGGGTGAACGCAGCTTGCCTTTGCCCTTACAATACGGGCAGGGATGGAAAGAAAGCATCTGCACGGTTTTATGGATTCGTTCGCGGGTCATCTCCACTATCCCGAACTTAGATATCCCTAAGATATCGTATTTGGCGCGGTCGCCCGATAAAGCATTTTTAAGGATATTAAGCAATTCCCTGCGATGGCCTTCCTTCTCCATATCAATAAAATCAATCACAATTATGCCGCCTAAATCGCGTAAAACGAGTTGACGGGCAATCTCAAGGGCAGCTTCGGCATTAACCTTAAAAGCCATGTCTTCCTGATTGACTTTTTTCTTGAATCCTCCGCTGTTTACATCGATTACAACCAAGCCTTCGGTCGGCTCGATAATCAGGTATGCCTTGGATTTTAAATAAACATGGCTTTCAAAAATGTGATTAATCTGTTTCTCCACGTCTTTTGCGCCAAAAAGGTCATCACCTTTGTAAAGCTCAACCTTCTTGCATAGATAGCTTAAAAAAGTGCGCATAAAATGCTGGATCCGGTAAAATTCAGGCTTGGAATCAACAATGAGCCTGGTAACATCCTCGGTAAAAGAATCACGGATTGCCCGCAATGCCAAATCATACTCTTCATAAACTAAAGCAGGGGCTTTTTTGCCCTGGGCGATTTTCTCAAGCCGTTTCCATAATTTATAAAGGAACTGCGCGTCGCGGATTAATTCCTGTTCGCTTCTTCCACTTGCGGCTGTGCGCACGATAAAACCAACAGGATCGGGAAATTTAATTTTTTTAAAAATCTCGCGCAGGCGCCTTCTTTCCGCTTCATCTTCGATACGCCGTGAAATTCCGCCCTGTTTATCCAAAGGCATAATTACCAAATATCTTCCGGCGAGCCCAATCTGCGTAGAAAGACGCGGGCCCTTGGTACCGAATGATTCTTTGACTACCTGGACTAAAACCTCCTGCCCCTTTTTTACTTCTTTAATCGGGGTCTGCTGCGGCGCCTCTATAGATTCATAGGCAGATTCGATTTCCGACAGATACAGGAAACCATTTTTAGGCAGGCCGATATCCACAAAGGCCGCCCCAATAGAGGGCATAACCGCCTCAATCCTTCCCTTATAAATATTCCCGACGATAGTGCGGTCCTGCGGCCGTTCAATATGAAACTCTAATAACTGGCCATCTTTGACTATGGCAACGCGCTTCTCCTGTGTTTCTACATTAATTAAAATTTCCTTGGACATCTTTTACTTTAATCCCTTCTGGTAATTGTTTTTGCAGCCTATTTTTAAAATCCACCGGCGCAACCGGAAACCTCAAAAGTATCGAAGCTTCTTCATGTTCACTTTCTACTCCCAGCTTTAATGCCCTCTTAAAGCTTAATTTAGGATGCGGGCTGAAACCTTCCGACATTTTAAGCGGCAACTCTGCCCGGCGCATTGCGCGCATGAATAGGCGCATCAGGTCTAAATGCGAAATATAACGCATCAGCCCTTTTTTAGAAAAACTAAAATTTACTCTATACATTTATTTCTTTTTCTTCTTTT
>JAHFFR010000046.1:3207-8735 GCA_023247825.1 Candidatus Omnitrophota bacterium | reverse complement strand
GCGGCAAGTCTACGTTTCTGCAGATGCTCGACGGCCTTATTTTCGCGGATAAAGGTAATGTTAATTTTTACGGTAAGGGATTAAACGAGAAGGTTTTTAGTGATGATAAATTCTCGCGTGATTTTAGGCGTAAGGTAGGGTTCGTTTTTCAGAACCCTGATGTGCAGTTATTCTGCCCGACGGTAAAAGAGGACATTGTTTTTGGGCCGCTGCAGCTTGGTTTTGAAAAAAGCCGGATACAAAAACGCCTGGATAAACTTATAACTGTTCTGGGTATTCAGGAATTACTTGATCGTTGCCCGCATCAATTAAGCATCGGAGAGAAACGCAAGGTGGCTATTGCTTCTACTCTGATTATCGAGCCGGAAATCCTTATTTTGGATGAGCCGACTGCCGGGCTTGATCCGCTGACTACCCGGCATATAATTGATCTTTTGATTGATGCCAGTATCAGCGGCAAGACAATTGTCACTGCCACTCATGATTTGCACATTGTTGAGGAAATATCTGACCTGGTATATGTTTTTAGCCGCGAAAAGAAAATAGTCAAGTCCGGCCGGCCGGATTGCATCTTAAATGATACGGCATTACTGGAGGCAAATAACCTGGTGCACATTCACAGCCATAGGCATAAAGATAAAATACACGTTCATCCGCATGCGCATTTAGAGCACCACGGAGAGGAGCATTAAAATGAAAAAAGTTTTTTGTACGCCCCTTCGCGGCAGGCAAAGATTCTTGCGCCTGTTCGGTGAATCAAGCAAGCCTTATGGCTTAGCTTCAGGTTTTGTGGTTTTAAAACCCAAAGAAGCCGTAGGCCTGCATAATACCAGGAATAGAGAAGAGGCCTTGATAATCCTGCAAGGCCAGGCCCAAATTTCTTACGGCAAGAATTCAAGGATTAAGGTAAAAGAGAACTCCTTTGTTTATATCCCCCCCCAAACAGACCATGACCTTAAAAACACCGGTAAGGGCATCTTGAAATACGTCTACCTGACTGCTTGTTATTTTGTTTGTAATAAATAATTATTAATGTAAAATAGAGTAAACAATGAAAACTGCCGATTTGTTTAAAAAGATATCGGGGAAGCTAAGCATTTTTATACTTCTGTCCGGTTTAGTCGTGTTGATCGGCTGGTTTCTTGGTATCCCCGCCCTGAAAAGTATTCTGCCCAATCTGGTTACTATGAAAGCCAACGTGGCAATCTGTTTTATTCTGACCGGCTTATCCCTTTGGCTGGCGTGCAAAGAGCGTTTTGCTGACCGGTTAGTCCGCCTGCTTGTTTATGCCTGCGCTTTAACCGTTTTTCTCACAGGTTTCCTGACTTTCTGCGAGTATTTATTCAGCTGGAATCCGGGTATTGACCAGCTTTTGTTTAAAGAGCCGGCCACCGCTGTTTTAACAAGCTCACCGGGCAGAATGGCATTTAATACCGCGATTAATTTTACCATAATAGGCTTTGCGTTATTAATCATAGAGTCCAGGGCTGTATTTTTTACTTATCTGGCCCAGTTGCTGATTATTTTTACGGGGATGCTTTCTCTTTTATCGTTGTTAGGGTATTTGTATGGCGCAAGCCCGCTGTATATCGGCCTGAATTTCAGCACTGCCATGGCGCTGCATACTTCAGTATTATTTATAATAGTTTGTATCAGCTATGTGTTTATCATGCCCGATAAAGCCCTGATGAAGAATATCAGCAGTGATGAATATGGCGGCTATATCCTGCGCAGGGTCCTGCCGGTTGTTATTCTTACTCCGTTAACTTTCGGTTTCTTGAAATCGCTGGCAGAAGATATAAGTTTGTTTAACAATAAGCTCGGGATAGCGCTGGTGGCAATTTCGAATTTATCAGTAGCAAGCCTGCTTGTGTATTTTCTTTCCGCGCATTTAAACAAAATTGACGCTAAAAGCAAGAAAATACTTGAAGATTTGAAACGTGCCAGCGATGAGTGGCAGGGGACATTTGATTCTATATCGGATTTAGTTTTTATCCAGGATAAGGATTTCATTATCCTCAAGGCTAACCAAGCCTTTCTTGACGCTCTTAAGCTTAGGCCCGAGGAGGTAATTGGCAGGAAGTGTTATGAAGTAGTGCATCATTTGGCGTCGCCTTGGCCGAATTGCCCTTTTAAAAAAACCAGGATTGATCAAAAAGTGCATGTAGAGGAGGTGGATGACCCCGGATTGGGCGTTACGCTGCTAATAACTACATCCCCGATTTTTAGAGACTCCGGTAAATTTTTTGGCTCGGTTCATATCGCCAAAGATATCAGCTTAATCAAGAAATATCAGCATGAATTGGAGAATAAGAATAAAGAATTACAGAAGCTGGACCGGTTAAAGACGGATTTTGTCTCTATTGTATCCCATGAATTGCGCACTCCTCTTTCGATAACCAAGGAAGGAATAAGCTTGGTTTTAGACGGGATAACAGGCAGTATTAATCCCCACCAGAATAAAATCCTGGCTACCGCTATGAATAATATTGACCGCCTGGCGAGGATTATTAACAGCCTTCTGGATATTTCTAAAATTGAATCCGGCGGGGTGGAGCTGGAGAAGAAGGCTGTTAATCTCGGAGTTCTAATAAAAAATGTAGCTTTTTCCTTTGAGGCTAAGGCCAGAGAAAAAGGCTTAGAGTTTAAAGTCAGCCTGCCTAAAGGAGAAGGGTTAAATTTATATATTGATGAAGACAGGATAATCCAGGTTTTTACCAATCTAATCAACAATGCTGTTAAATTTACTGAAAAAGGGGCCGTCAGCGTATCGCTGGTTGAAAAAGAGAATGAGATAGAATGTATTATCAGCGATACCGGCATCGGTATTGCCGCAGAAGATTTGCCTAAAGTGTTTAATAAATTTATGCAATTTGGCCGTACTGCCGGAGCCGGAGCAAAGGGCACGGGTTTAGGTTTATCGATAGCCAAGGGTTTAGTCGAGCTGCACGGCGGAGAGATCCGGATAGAGAGTGAATTTGGCCGGGGCACCAGGGTTTATTTTACTCTGCCGAAACAGGATTGGGAATTTTTGAGCAAGACAAAGGAGGGATGATGCCAAAGATCAGGGTGTTAATTGTCGATGATGAAGTAGATTATTTAAGTTTGATGAGGGAGCGTGTTGAGTCCTGGGGTTATGAGGTGCTATCGGCGCAAAGCGGCAAAGAGGCCCTAAGCTTAATAAAGGAAAAGCTTCCGGATATCGTAATCCTTGATTATCTTATGCCGGAGATGGATGGGGCCGCGGTATTAAGGAAGATAAGAAAGTTTGACAAGAATTTAGCAGTGATTATGTTTACTGCCCACGCAGATGTCAAAAATATAAAGAGCACCCAGGATTTGGGGGTAAGCGCTTTTATTCCTAAACTAAGCACTTATTCTTCGGATATACAGATAACTTTACGTTCGGCGCTGGATATGGTGGAGAAGAAAATTAAAGAGGTTAAAAGGTAAAGCTGTGGATAAAAAGAAAATACTTGTGGTTGATGATGAATTAGAGTTTCTGGAGATGCTTTCTATGCGCCTTGAGGCAAATGATTATCAGGTTGTTACTTCCCTTGACGGCCAGGAGGCTTTGGATAAGGCCAGGAAAGAAAAGCCGGATTTGATTATTCTTGACCTTATGCTTCCTAAAATAGACGGCTATAAAGTCTGCCGCATGCTGAAATTTGATGAGGAATACAAAAATATACCGGTAATACTTTTCACCGCCCGCACCCAGGAATCTGATATACAGTTAGGCCGTGAGGCGGGAGCAGATGCTTATCTTACCAAGCCGTTTGAACCGGATATTCTTTTGGCTAAGATAGCCGGGCTTTTGAAAAAATAAAATCGTGGGAAAAACGCCCCCTGATTTTTCTTGACAAAATCTTCATAACAGTTTACACTTATTACAGATACGCAAGGTGCGCTTTTAGTGTGGACTAAAAAATTGACCTCTTAGGAATTTAGTCTTAATTATCGGATACGAAAATAAGAGTTATTTTTTTAGTAAACGCGAAAAAGACAATTTAACCTTAGGAAGGAGGTTGTTTTAATGAAGAAAAAAGGTTTTACACTCGTTGAAATCATGATTGTAGTAGCAATTATCGCTCTTCTTGCGGCAATCGCTATACCCAACTTATTGAGCGCGAAGAAAACGGCGAATACCTCAGCAGCCAAAGCTAATATCCGCACCATATCTACGACAGCCGAAGTTTATGCCACTCGTATGAATGGCACTTATCCGACTGCGGCTCAACTCGTAGCTGAAAGTGCTTCAGTGGCTAGCTTATGCGGCGCTACGGTACAGGGTTATACGTATGATTGTACCGGTGCTACAGCTGCGGGATATACTGTAACCGCTACTACTACAGCTACAAGCGGCGATAAGAATTTTTCAGTTACTACCGGTGGGGTAATTACAGAATCCGCAATTCCGTAACAACTAGCAGGTTTTAAAGTGAGTTAGAATCAGGGGGGAAGAGATATCTTCCCCCCTGATTTTTTTTATTGCTAATCCCGGCCTTTGTGTTAAGATAAATAAATGCAAAATAATAAAGCTAGGAGCTTTGTTACGATTATGATTATTACCGCTTTGGCCGCCTTGTCGCTGCGCCTGGCGATACATAAAATAATCATCTATAATATTGAGCAGAACCAGCTGTTGGCTAAAGGGAACCTTAAACTTCTTTCTACCGCTTTAGAAAATTACGCCAAGGACAATAAAGGCGCCTATCCGGCAAATATAGATTTGCTTACCAGGAATATGCCGCCATATCTAGAAAGAAATTATCTGGCCGCTTCTTCAGTGCGCGGTTATGAATATGATTGCCAGCGGCTTGATTCTACCGGGTATAGTTGTTCGGCCGCGCCGGTAAACTGTAAGCTTACCGGCAAGATGGTTTACGCGGTATCTACCGGGGGCTTAATCATTGCGGAGAGCTGTGATAAAAAATAAAAAAAGAGGTTTTACCCTAATTGAATTAATGGCAGCAGTAGCAATCACCCTTTTGGTAATTACCGGGTCGCTTTTAAGTTTCGTGCAGCTTATGTTTTTAGCCGATTCAAGCGTTAACCTGACAATAGCGGCAAATGACGCTCAATATGTCCTTGAGCAAATATATGATAAATATAAAAAGACTGCTTTAGGGGTAAGTTTAAGTTATCCTGTGCCTGTTTTTGATAATATACCTCCCATTGGTAACTTACCTCCTAATGAAACTATAACTTTAACTTTTAACTGTACTCCTATTGGATGTAGCGGAAATTTAGCTACTATAACCGTAGATGTTGGTTGGAAGGAAAAAAATCAGGATAAACATTTTATTTTGTCCACTTGTATCGCAAAATAACCGGCGCGCGTTTACTATTGTTGAGGTCCTTCTGGCTGCTGCCATCGGAGCTTCAATAACAGGGGTATTGTTTTATGCTTTGACCGGCGGGCAAAACGTAAATGATTTAAGCTCGGCTAAGGTTGCGGCTCAATCGCAGGCGCGCATGGTTATTGACTGGGTCAGCCGTGATTTACGCCAGACAGTAGTTTGGGA
>JAHFFR010000046.1:0-3107 GCA_023247825.1 Candidatus Omnitrophota bacterium | reverse complement strand
CGATAATAATTTTGGCGGCACAAATTATTCTTATAATGTGCCACCATCAACTACACCTATAGCCGGCAGTACTAATTATTATACTATTATTTCTACCGGCACAGTTACTCATCCTTATGGCACGCAGGTTAGCCGCAAAGTAACCGCGACTGTAAAAACCGGAGCCAAAGATGCTTCGAAGTTTAAATATGGAATTGAGACTACCGGGGCGTTGAAAACTAGTGGCGGCATAGATATTGTTCCTGCGGATAGCTGGAAACAAAATTCTACTCTGGATTTTAGCGATCTCTTTGGTGTAACTAAAGCTCAGATGCAGGCCGGCGCCACGCATTCTTATACCGATAGTAATTTTGGCGCTCCGATTGACGGAATTACCTGGGTAGAAGCTCCCTTAGGTTTTACCATAGGTAATCTTCCATACTCAAGCGGTGTATTGGTGATCAATGGCGATGTGCATTTTTCCGGTAATCTGGTTTTTGACGGGATTATTTATGTAATTGGCAAATTGACGATGACCGGAACCATTACTGCTAACGGCGGTGTTCTGGCAGAGAGCGGCGCAGAATTGACGAAACTTAGTGGAAATGTAACTATAAATTATGATGTTGACAAAATAACTGCCGCATTAGATCCAGTTGCCTCGTTAACTAAACAGATAGTTTCCTGGCGAGAAATTTAATATGATGAATATTTTTTCCAAAATTAAATTACCCGTGGTAAAAGACAAATTCAGTATCGGCTTGGATATCGGCACGCAGTCGATTAAGTGCGTAAAACTGAAAGTTAACGGCGGCACAGAGTTGGCCGCTTTTGATTTGGAAGAAGCTCAACTTGATCCGGTGGAGATACTTAAAAAAATTAAGCACGCGCAGGATGCCGATCTGGTAAATATTTCCTTCTGCGGCTCATCTACGGTCATCCGCTACGTAAATTTTCTGAAAATGAGCAAAAGCGAGCTTAAACAAGCGCTTAAATTCGAAGCTCAGAAGCACATCCCTTTTTCATTAAATGAAGTTAATTTAGACGCTGAGATCTTAAGGGATGACCTGCCGGAAAATAAAATGCTGGTATTAATTGCCGCGGTAAAGAAAGAATTAATCCAGCAAAGGCTGAAAGTTTTAGAAAATTCTGCCTTAAGGCCAAATGTTATCGATATCGATTCGCTGGCACTGGTCAATGCCTTTAATTTTAATTACCCTAAACCAGAAACCCTTGAAAATAAATCGGCCTGCCTTTTGAATATCGGCTCGGCCATAAGTAATGTCAGTATTATTACTAACGGGATTCCTGTTTTAAGCCGCGATATCCATTCCGCCGGGGCAAATTTTACCAAGAAATTAATGGATATTTTCAGCATTGATTTTAAGGAGGCTGAAAAATTAAAGATTAACCCCGGTGCGGACAATGCCAACAAAGTTAAGGCCGCGGTTGAGAGCGTGCTTACAAATTTAGCCGGCGAGATCCGCACTTCTTTTGATTATTATGAAAGCCAGAATACTTCAAATGTTATTAAGATATTTTTAAGCGGCGGCGGAAGCAAAATAAGCGGTTTAACCGAGATGTTAAATGCCTCTTTGGGTATTCCGGTTGAAGTATGGGACCCGTTTAAACAAATAAAAATCTCCGATAAACTGGATTCGCAGAAATTAAGCCAGCTCTCCGGGCAATTTAATGTTGCCGTAGGCCTGGCTTTGCGCTAAATATGATTGAGATAAATTTATTACCGGAAGAATTAAGAGTTAAAGCCAAGTCCAGGAACCTTGAACAGGCTGCTTCTAAAACCGGCACCGGGCGCAATCAAGACCGGTTATTTATTTACGCCGCTGCTCTGCTTTTAGGGATATTTATTTTAGCGCATCTTTTTTTTGCGGTGAGGGCCATTTTTGAAAATGGGCGGCTTGTTTCGTTAGGCCGTAAATGGGCCCGGATGGCGCCGCAGAAAAAAACCTTCGATGAATTTAATAAAGAATTTTCTCTCGTTTCTCAGGATGCCGGCATTACTCGAGGCTTAACCAGCCAAAGGGTCCTTTGGGCGGAGAAATTAAATAAATTAAGCCTGAATCTGCCTGCCGGAGTCTGGTTTAATGATATCGCAATTAACAATAAGAATATAACTATCCGGGGTTCGGTTATTTCTTTGCAAAAGGAAGAGGTTAGCTTAATTAATAAGCTGCTGGATAATCTTAAGGAAGATACTGATTTCGCAAAAGATTTTTCCGTTTTTGAATTAAGCAGCGTGCAAGAGAGAAGTATCGGGGGCTATGATATCGCGGATTTTGTTTTGGTGGGGGTATTGAGAACCAAATGAACCTGGCTAATATACAATTAGATAAGCGAAAGAAAATATTGATTGTGATATTTTGCGTCGTGATTGCCTATCTGGATATGAATTTTATTTTAAAAGCTCAAGCTACCGGGTTAAAAAGTTTGGATCTTAAGGTTTCGGGTGTAGAAAAAGACCTTGCAAATTTAAACCGCGATCTGGAAATTATGAGTGCTTCTAAAAACAAACAGGGCGCACTTTGGCGGAAACCGGCTATTAAATCTTCTAAAATCATTTCTGAGAGCCAGATTCCCGGGCTTCTGCAGGATATTTCAAAAGAAGCGAATAAATTTGATATTAAAATTTCCCAAATACGGCCCAGCCGCGAGGCAAAAACTATAAAACCAGCCGGCGCAGCAGATAAATTCATTCCGTACCTGATTAACCTGGACTTGGTCTGCGATTATCACAACCTGGGTAAATTTATTAATGCACTGGAAAAATTTCCGGTTTTTATGGGCGTGGAGGAATTGAAAATTTCAACGCAGCTGCCGGATTATATGAAACAAAAAGCCGGCTTAATATTAAAAACATATGTTAAATAAGAAATCCTTGATCTTTTTATCTTTTTTGCTGTTAATTTTATGCGCGGCTTTTTGCCAGGATGAATTTATTTATGACGCCAAGGCCAAGCGCAATCCCTTTATCCCGCTGGTAACTCCTGATGGCAGGCTGCTGAAGTTAGATAAAACTGAGGCGGCCTCTTCGGGCGGACTGGCGATAGAGGGGATTATTTACGATAAATTTGGCCGTTGTTTTGCGATTGTTAATTCTACGGTAGTAG
>JAHFFR010000045.1 GCA_023247825.1 Candidatus Omnitrophota bacterium | reverse complement strand
CGGCAATAGCATCTGTCGCGCCTTTACCCGCGCCGCCGGCTGAAACATCGATTTTTACATTCGGATATTTTTTTTCAAACGCTTCAGCCCATGCCACTGCCGTAGGATAAATCGCCCAGGCGCCGGAAAGCGTAAGCGTTCCTTCCGGAGCTTTCTCTTCAGCTGAAACAGCATAGCTTGAGATTCTTATAAAACTTAATGCTAATAAAATAATAAATAATTTTTTCATTATTATTGCCTCCTTTTTGAGAAATAAAATCAAAATTGTAAAGTCAACTGGCCTGTTAAGGTATTATTATCAATTTCTTTACCCCGCTCATCCTTTAATTCGTAGTTAACCTGCAAGAATGCCCATTTGTTAAAATACCAATTGCCTCCAAATGTGTAAACATCCTTCTCATTCTTTTTTATACTTGTGTCGGAATCATATGTATCGAATTTAAACACTCCTTGGAATTTATCGGGAATGAAGAAATAACCTCCCTGCAAGTACCATCCACTTCTATTAGTCGCACCGTCATTTCCTTTAATATACTCACCTTTTAAAGAAACCCGGTCTTTTAGATAAGCAAACTCTGCGCCAATTCTATCGCGGTCATCTTTTCTAGCTGGAGTTGAACTTAAAGTATATCTGCCTGAATAATAAGATGTGCCGATTGACCACTCTTTTAGAGGATGATAAACCAGCCTTCCTATAAAATCCTTCTGTTCATTGGTATCTTGAGTATTTATGCCTGCGCCGTTAAATACCCCAAAGGCATAATCAAGCCTGTTGTAATCGGCCTTCGGAAACAGGTTTCCGCCTGCCTGAAGCCCGATATCCCGGCCGTTTTGATTGCCAATGACATCCGTACCTCGCGCCACTAATGCCTCCACTACCTGCGAGCGGTTGATTGTTTCTAACTTCGGGCTGGAAGCAAGATTTTCCTGGCTAAAGGGAATTTTCTGCTGGCCGATACTTAATTTTAAATAAGGATTCACCTTATAGCCGATAATCGCGTCTAATAACTTCACTGAGTAACTCTGGGCCCCTGTTGTAGAACTTGAAGTACCTCCGGCAAAATCAACTTGTGTGCGATAATCCCAGCGTTCGGTAATATTCCCTTTCAGGTCTAATCTTGCGCGCCTGATATCAAAAGCATCGTTTTTGCTTTTATCCTGCTGATATCGCACCTGGGTATAGCCGCTTAATTTTATAGGCTTTCCCGCTACCAGCGTAAATTCTTTTTGCGCTGCCTTTTCTTCCTGCTTTTTTACCGCTAAATCCGCCCGGAACTCTGTTGCTTTTTCTTGAGTAATGACTTTTTCCTTAATCAAGAATTCGAGCAGCCTGTCCACATCAGTTTCCGCTGCCCATGAAAGAGCAGCTGTAAAAAATACGCTGGCTATAAGCCAACTGAAAACAAGAGAAATTCTCATTCTTCTTCTCCAACTTTTTCTCTGCCTCCAGTTGACCGGTTAGCTTACGAAATATAATTATAAATGCTGCAGCTTACTGCTCGCCTTTAATTTTTAAAGAGCAAAATTTCTAAATTTCTCAACTTTTTCAATCTGCACTACCCTGGCATCCTGCACCGTAATCTGAACATGCCCATAACGGATACTTTTTAACGCCTTAACTACCTGCGTAATTATTTTTTCTTCGTCTCCATGATTACTAAGATTTAATTTTCCTGTTTCCATATCTACCTCACAATACAACTATGCCATTCTTATTATTTTGTTGCTTTCTTAAGCGGCCTGGTATGTATTCCGCATTCGCCGCCGCATTTACTGGTGCCAATCCACCTACCGGCACGCTCATTATCGTCATTAGTAATATGGGTACATGGCGCGCATCCTAAAGAACGGTAACCTTCCGCATACAGAGGATTCACCGGAACCTGATAAAGCGCCAAATATTGCCAAACCTCGCGTTCTTTCCAGATTAAAATCGGATTTAACTTAATTAAGCCTTTATCCCTTTCCTCCACTTCTTTAAAATCGGTGCGGGTGCGGCCCTCGGTACAGCGCAATCCGGTAACCCAGCATTTAACATGCATTTCTTCAATAGACCTTTGCACCGACTCAACTTTAAGAATATCGCAGCATTTATCAGGATCAGTTTCGTATAACTTCTCCGGAATCTGCGCATCATTTTTATATACTTTTAATTCAGGATACCGCGCTACTTCTTCATTCATAAATTTTACCGTTTCAGCAGGCTTAAATCTTGTGGTAACAATAAAACCGCGGATTTTTGGATTTACTTTTTTCGCCAGATCCCAAACCGCAACCGAATCCTTACCTAAACTGTTTGCTACTACCAAAGAATCGCCGTAACGGGCATAAGCCTCTTTTATTAACTGTTTTGACCTTTCCACTTTTTCCTTAAAGTTTAGGGTTTCGACCAATTCCTTTAAATCATCCTTGTTGTCCAATAAACTCATTTCTCTTTCTCCTTTTGTTTGTTAAATCTGATAAACTAACGCCCCTGTGTTAACTTCCACCTTGTTGGCAAGTTCTTCAAATGTAATATTATCTACAATCTCTGAAGTGCTCCTGCCCACATCCAGCCAAACCTTTCTAAATACGCACTTATATATATCTGTGCAACCCGCATACCCCTTTTCAACGCAGGCTATTGGCTCTATAGGCCCGTCAATAAACCTTACTGCCTCTCCAAGCGTAATCCGGCTGGGTGACTTAGCCAACAAATAACCTCCTATTTTACCTCTTCTACTCTCAACAAAACCACCATTCTTTAATTCTAGCAGAACCTGTTCCAGAAATTTAACCGGAGCATTGATACGCTTTGCAATATCATGAATAGTGCTTAAACCCTGGTCATAATGCAGCGCCAGATCTAACAGCGCCTTTAATGCATAATCGCCTTTATAGGTAATTCTCATTTTTTCTCCATTTATCTACTAACTCTATAAACATAGTAGAGTATAACCTAAAAATAATAATTGTCAAGTAAATTTTTAATTTTTTTAATGGCCAAATTTTCGATTGATTGCGAAACAGTTTCGACTCTAAATTGTATCCAATTCCTGCAATTGCGTGCGGATTTCCTGATATTTATCAGGTTCAATTGAACGGAATATTTCCTGCGCCTTGCGCCAATATTCCCTTGCCAGATTCTTCCTCCCCTGCTTCTTATATAATAATCCTAAATTATAACTTGCATTAGCTAAGTCAGGCCGGCTGTTGATTTCCTCCGATAAAACAGCGGACTGCCTGAAATAATCTTCTGCCTTTACTAAATCATCCATTTCTAAATAAAGCTCTCCTATCATATTATAATCACAGGCTAAACTTACTTTATTATTTTGCCCCTGGTCTATCTTTAAGCCTTTAAAATAATAGTCCAGCGCTTTTTGATATTCCTTTTCAAAAAGATAAATCTCTCCCAGATTAAAAAAACAGTCGCTTAATTCATTTTTTAAATTCAGCCGCTCAAAGATTTTCCGGCTTTTTCCGTAGAAGTCTTTTGCGGCTGCATAGTCATTTTTATTAGCAAAAACCAAACCGATATCAAAATAATCGCATGCCAGGTTCTTAAGGCTCTCAAAATTATCAGGGTGCTCAAGGTTAATCGAGGCACTTTTGGTTAATAAATCCAGGGCCTCTGCGTAATTCTTTTTATCTATGTGCCAGACAGCTAACTTCCTTAATGCCAGTGCCTCACTTTGTTTATTTCTTAACTGCCGGCTTAGACTTATTGCCTTCTCATAAAGCTGGCGCGCTTTGCCATACTGGCCATCTAGCTGATAAAACCAACCCAACTTTATGTAAGCCTGGCTCAAATGATTTTTATTATTTAATTTTTCGCTTTTAAGCGCGTATTCAAAATAATATTTTAGGGCCTTATCTTTATCTCCAAGGCGGTGGTAAGCGTTGGCAATTATCGGATAGGCGCTTAAGAAGTCCTGATCCTGGCTAATTACCCGCTGCCCTAAGGTTATCGCGGCTTGATTGTTGCCTTTGCGATATTGGGCCTGTGAATTAAGAAATAAATAAAGTTTTCCCGGGTTAATTTTAGGCAGCCAAAATGCAGAAAAAATACTTAAGCAAATAAAAATAAACGTTAAGCCGATTTTAAACTTAAATTTTTTATAAAACACGGCTAGTTTATGCGCATGGGCCTTGCGGTGATGGACTTTAAAAACTATAAAACCCGGGTCACCATAAAGTAGATAATTTACCCAGTGCAGGCCAGCCAAGCCATACTCATTGACTAACTTTAATCTGGACAAACGTAAAGACTCACCCACGCTTATGCCGGAGATAAGCTTTGCGTAGAATTGGCGGGCAAATACCAAGCTGGCATTATCCTCAATCTTACGGATTGAGCCGATATAATGCCTTACTCCGGCAGATAAAAATGCGCTCGCCATGCCGTAGTTAGCCCTCTGATACTCTAAATCAATAAAACCGGGATTCACCTGAGCAGAATGGCAGGCATTGGAAAATATCAAGGCGGGCAGGCTGCAGCTATTGCCCATCCTAAGGATTTCCTCCACTTTAAATACTCCATCACTTAAGACCCATCCGCTCTCGCCAGGGTCCCTCTTGTCAAATTCACAGTGCCCGGCAAAATGTACGATATCATAATCGCAAATATTTTTCTTCACATAATTCTTATCAATATTGGTGGATTTAAAATCAACATGGACTTTCTTAGGGGCATGATTAAACTGATTCTTAATATTCAGGCCTTCGGAATAAGCGGATTTTAAATCAGCGTTAGGATTAGCAAGAATTAACATCCTAAGGCTATCGGATAAATCGCGGTATTGCAAAAGAGCAGATTCTCCTTTACTGCGCACAAGCCTTCCTAAACTGAATTTCAGGCAAAAGAAATCAACCCCGTCAAAAATCAGCTCCCAGGGTATATAAATTAATTCTTCGTCCAAACAAAGGGTTAATACGCAAGACGGGGAACTTTTAAGCTTTTCTTTAATCGAACGGGCCAAGAGATGGTTCCAAAATAACTGTCCGGTTTTCTGCAGGCCCCTTAATTGCTCAGATTTCGCCTCCTCCTCAAAAACCGGCCGCTTTAACAGGCCGACCATCTCGGCGCTTAATTGCTTTAATTCATCGAAAGAAACCCCCACCTGGGTATAATGCCGCAAAGTGGGGAGTGTTTGGCCCTGGTCAAATAAACCCATCTTAAGGCAGTCATCCTGCTTAAAAACTTCTAAGATTAACGCTTCCGGATGCGGCATAAGATTAGGGCTTAACTTTTAAATCAATTACAGCAATTTTTTGCTCCAGCCTGCTTACCTCAACCAGATATTCACCCGGCAGGATATTTTCAAAAAAACTGCTTCCTGAATCAATCATATATGATTCTAACTCAATTCCATCTTTTATCAAAGTTATCCTTAGGTCTTTATGGATCTTCTGGCTTAGCTTATCTCTGACGGTAATTGTAAGATTAAAGCTCTTGGTGTTTTTATTCTGTATCTTGGCCGTCACCCTGATCTGCTGGAGGTCTTTTAAAATACTGACCTCCTCCTTAAACTCATTAATCCGGCGGCTGCGTAAAATAGGTGCGGGCACCAGTTCCTGGCCAACAAGCACATCCCCGGTAGTCTGAACAATCTCTAAAACCTTATCCTTAAGCTTAAGGAATATTTCGAATAAATTTTCTTTAGCGCCTTCTACAGCCAGTTTTTTAATCTTTACCGACAATGGCGCAGGGACATCTAAGCTTAAATGCGGTTTGACTTTAAGCTGGATATTGATATATTCAGCGCACATATCGCAGCCAATAAGGTGCTTCTGGACAATATTCCTATCTTTAGCACAGAGCTTATCCTCGAGAAAACAGGCCAGCCTCTCGTCATCTGGATGATCCTGCCCCGTAAAACGCTGCGCTTCTTTCCATTGCCGGTAAATAATCCTGGTTATTTTTTCTATATAGTTCTCCATATCTGCCCTCTCAACTCAATAGACGTATCAGCCTGTAAAATCTAACTTAGAAAACCTTTCTTTTTAAAACAATCCTGCAACTTTTGCAGTATCCTGCTCTTGCGCATATCCACTGCACCGCGGTTAATTTTAAAATAATCCTTAATCTCATCCGGAGTCAATCCCTGGCTCAGCAATAATTCAAGAAAATATTGCTCATCGGACTTTAGTAAGTCAATACACTCTTCTAAAGTCTTGCGCCTGTCGGCGTCTTTAAGGAATTCGGCGGCGCCCGGTGAAAGGTCCCGGAGGCTATCAGCCAGGCTAAAGCCTTCTTCATCCTGCGCGTCAATTGAGGCAACAGGTTTTAGCTTACGCAGGTAATCAATAGTAAAATTAATCGTAACCTGCCTGAGCCAGCTGGCAAGGGAACAGCCATTTTTAGCCTTATAAGTGGATAACTTTTTATAGTTATCCTTAATCAAGAGATGGAATATCTCCTGAAAAATATCTTCGACTTGTTCTGTAGGAATATTGCGGCCTTTGACAGTCAATACGCTATAGATATAATTATAGATTAGGCGGGAATATCGCGAAAGAAACTCAGACCAGGATTGTTTGTTCCCTTTGACACAGGCTTGGACAAACTCGAGATCATTCATCACGGGTATTATAATACTAAAATAAAGAAATATAAACAAAAAAAGGGCACCTTTTTAAGGGTGCCCTTTTTTGACTTACAGCTCAATTATTTAAATAACGTATTTTTAATAATAAACGAAGCAAATACAATAGAAACCATAGACATAAGCTTAATTAAAATATTTAAGCTTGGCCCGGAGGTATCTTTAAACGGATCGCCGACTGTATCTCCAACCACCGTAGCCTTATGCGCATTTGACCCTTTACCGCCATGATGCCCTTCTTCAACAAATTTTTTGGCATTATCCCAGGCACCTCCGGAGTTAGCCATCATAACCGCTAAAACAAACCCGGTAACCGTTGCGCCCACCAGAAGCCCGGCAACTGCGTCAATACCGATCAACAAACCTACGCCTATCGGGGCAACGATTGCTAAAAGTGACGGAGCAATCATCTCTTTCTGCGCAGCCACGGTTGCAATACTTACACAACGCGCGTAATCCGGCTTAGCCTTGCCTTCCATAAGCCCGATTATTTCTTTAAACTGCCTGCGCACTTCAACCACTATTTTACCGGCCGCCCTTCCTACCGCGCGCATCGTCATCGAGCAGAATAAAAATGGCAGCATTCCTCCTAAAAACAAACCTACCAATACCGCTGGATTCATCATACTGGTATTTATATCTCTTCCAAAAAGCAGGACCTGATCTTTATATGCAGCTATTAAAGCTAAGGCTGTTAAAGCTGCTGACCCAATTGCAAAACCTTTGCCGGTTGCCGCAGTCGTATTTCCTAAAGCATCCAAAGCATCAGTCCTTTTCCTTACTTCAGGAGGAAGTTTAGCCATCTCCGCATTGCCGCCGGCATTATCCGCAACCGGGCCGTAGGCATCAGTCGCCAAAGTTATTCCTAAAGTTGAAAGCATGCCAACTGCTGAAATCGCGATACCGTAGAGTCCGGCATTAAAGTTTGCCGCACCGCCTGATACAAAAAAACTGATCAATATGGCAATACAAACAATAATTACCGGAATCGCGGTTGACATCATGCCTACCGCAATGCCGCCGATAATTACAGTCGCCGGCCCGGTTAAAGAAGCGTCGGCAATAGAACGGGTCGGTTTAAAACCACTAGAGGTATAATACTCTGTGCATAAACCGATCAATACGCCGGCAACTAAGCCTGCCAGGACTGACCAGTAAACACCCAAGTGCGCCGCACCCAGGGTATATTTAACCAGAAAGAATGAAATTATCGCGACTAAAAATG
Organism: Candidatus Omnitrophota bacterium; assembly: GCA_023247825.1. Classification (GTDB taxonomy): domain Bacteria; phylum Omnitrophota; class Gorgyraeia; order Gygaellales; family Profunditerraquicolaceae; genus UBA6249. Next base: position 1,216 of record JAHFFR010000045.1, on the reverse strand, counting down.
AACTGGTGAATACGCCTTTACGTAAAGCGGCCAAAAGGACTTTTTGATTTGCCTGTTCGCCGCTTTTTACAAAGAATGTCCCGATGATTGAAGAAACAACGCCCACTGCTGCCATAACCATAGGCACGGTTACTCCGGCCAAACCAAGCCCGGCGGCAACACCTAAGGCAGAGGTGGCAACGATAGAGCCAACATAGGATTCATAAAGATCTGCGCCCATACCCGCGACATCACCGACATTATCACCGACATTATCAGCGATAACTGCCGGATTACGCGGGTCATCCTCAGGAATTCCTGCTTCAACTTTTCCCACTAAATCCGCCCCAACGTCAGCAGCCTTCGTAAAAATTCCGCCGCCTACCCTGGCAAAAAGCGCCATAGAGCTGGCACCCATACCAAAACAAAGCATAGTTGAAGTAATTGCCGCGATCTTATCCGTCCCTAAAGGAATCGGATGGCAGGAATAATACCAGTTTAGAAAATAATACCAGATACTTAAATCCAAGAGCCCTAAACCTACTACAGTAAGCCCCATAACCGCGCCGCTTGAAAAAGCCACGCGCAGCCCTGAATTTAAACTCTTGCTTGCCGCCTGGGCAGTGCGATTGGAAGACTGCGTGGCAATAGTCATCCCGATAAACCCGGATAAACCTGAAAAGAAACCTCCGGTTAAAAAAGCAAACGGCACAAAAATTACCAGATAATTCTTTAAAGCCATAGCAAACAGGACAAAAAATACTACCACAAAAAACATGGAAACACCCAGATACTGCCTTTTTAAATAAGCCTGGGCACCTACGCGCACTGCTTGAGCTATCTCCTTCATCTTATCTGAACCCTCATCCATTTTCAGGATGCTTAAAGCAAGATAAAACGCAAAACCTAAAGCCAGAATCGAGCCAACCGGTGCCAACAACAACAAATCAAAACTCATTTTTACTACGCTCCTTTCAAAAATATGGGGAATTTACTGCAACTTTATAGGACTGAAAAATTTAGGGATTACTTTAGCACAATTGCATTACTTGTCAATAATAATTACTTTAATCTTTCCTTCTCTTCAACCACCTGTCCTTGGACATCAATTATCTTACCCCTAAAACCCCGGCCACGGCCCTCTGGCCGGTGGCTTTGCCTTCCCGGCCGAAACTGTTGGCTGATTTTGTGCGCCATAATATTAATTTTAAGCACAAATATTAAAACCAAAACCGCC
>JAHFFR010000085.1 GCA_023247825.1 Candidatus Omnitrophota bacterium | reverse complement strand
TGTTTTGATACGGGCAGAGTAGCTTTAATAAGTTTTTCAATATCCCGCACATCATTGCCCTGGTCAGGGGTAGCAAAAGAAACAGCATGGCCCTTATGCCCGGCCCGGGCAGTGCGGCCGATACGGTGCACGTAATTTTCCGCGTCCTCCGGCAGATCATAATTAAGCACTAACTCTATTCCGGTAACATCGATACCGCGCGATGCAATATCTGTAGCTACCAATACCCTGTATTTTCCGGATTTAAAACCTTCTAACGCGTCTCTGCGCTGGGCTAAAGACCGGTTGGAATGTATCTCTGAAGCGGAATGCCCCATATCCCTGATTGACCTGACAATTTTTTTGGCATTATGCTTGGTGCGTGAAAATAATAAAACCGTGCCATGATAATGGCCGAGTAATTTTTTAAGCAGCTGCGTCTTAGCCTCTTTCTTAACAATAAATAATTCCTGGGTGACTAATTCAGCGGTGGTGCCGGGTGGCGCGATCTCAACACTTAAAGGCAATTTCATATATTTAGCGGCTATGTTCATGATTTCTTTCGGCATAGTCGCCGAAAAAAGCATGGTCTGCCTTTCACGGGGAAGAAAACGCAATATTTTTTCTATTTGCGGGGCAAAACCCATGTCCAGCATACGGTCAGCCTCATCAAGCACCAGCATTATTACGCTGTCCGGCAGAAAATTCCACTGCGACATATGGTCAATCAATCTTCCGGGCGTTGCAATAACTATATGGGGATCCCTGCGTAAAGCCTGCACCTGAGGAGGCATAGGCGCTCCGCCGATAAGGCAGGCGGTCCTCATGCCAAAGGCGCGCGCAATTTCCTGAAAAGCTTCATCAATCTGAATCGCAAGTTCCCTGGTCGGCGCAAGCACCAAGCCGATACCTTTTTTCTGCACCAGCCGCTGGACCATAGGAATAGCAAAAGAATGGGTTTTGCCGGTTCCTGTCTGGGCAATACCTACGATATCTTTGCCTTCAAGGGCAAGAGGGATCGCCTTTAGCTGAATAGGCGTCGGGACTTTAAACTTCATCCGCTCCAGGATATCCAGGATCTTCGGGGCAATGCCTAAACCATAAAAATTCGCAGGAGCCTCCGTAATATTATTTAGAACCGGTTTATTTGTCATCCTGCCTTAACCGCCTTGGGTTTATCGTCATATGCCAAAAGGCCAAGATGCACATGGCAATAAACCTCATGGTTATAAATACTCAAGATATGTTTACAATGCAAGTATTTGCATTTCCTTCCTTTAAGTGACATCTTTATTTTTTTGATCGCGCCTCCTGCAAATTCCGCCATAATGCATGGCGGATTCGCCACGTTTTGTGGCGAAAAAAAAGCCGCAAAGGTTAGTTGTTGTCCTTGGCGGCATGAAAATCCCCTAATCTTTGATTTATTATACCCTATTTAATCCGGCTTGTCAACCAATTAAACGGGGGCAAATGTTTCCTTTGAAAGGCCGGTGAGAAATTTGGCCTTAAGCAATCCTTCATCCCATTCACCGTCAACCGTAGAATCCCAAACTATTCCTCCACCAATGCCCATCTCTGCCTGCTGCCCCTGAATTAAGAGCGTACGGATAGGAATATTAAAAAATATATTTTTATCAGGGCTGATATAACCAATTGCGCCGGTGTAAATCTTGCGCTCCTCTTTCTCAAGCGTATTTATTATCTCCATAGCGCGGATCTTTGGCGCGCCGGTAACCGACCCCGAAGGAAAAACCGAAGAAAAAAGCTTATAAATGGATAGGCCCTTATCCACTTTAGCAGTTACAGTGGAAGTCATCTGGCAAAGAGTTTTATACCTGGCCACCTCAAAAAGCGCAGGCGCTTTAATACCAACCCCCATCCTTCCCAGGTCATTTCTTAAAAGATCGGCAATCATCACATTCTCCGCGCGGTTCTTCTTATCATATTTAAGGCATAGCGGCGCGATCAAATCGGAGAGTATACCGCTGCCCCGCGGCCAGGTGCCTTTCATTGGTTTAGTTATTAAATGTGTGGCATTTTTCTTAATAAATAACTCCGGGGACAGGGAAAGGATATGAAACTTCTCCGTTTGAATATAAGCAGGATATGGCACAGGCTGCTCTTTTAAAAGCTGGTCATAAAAAGATAACGGATCGCCGTAAAATTTAAAAAGCAGTTTAATGCAATAAGTAATCTGGTAAACATCGCCTTTGGCGATATAGTTGCGGATTGCATCTATATCATGAGAATATCCGCTTTTTGTAATATTTAATTTGAGATTACTAAGGCCATTGGCATCAGGTGCCTCGGGAAAGTTTATTTTATTTTTCTGCGGCGCCTTGTACGCGCCTAAACAGATGAGCGGAAAATCATACTGCTTATTTTTGTGTAATTTTTCTTCGAAACAATATCCGGCCTCATAAGATAAAAAACCGGCCAAATAATACCCCTTTTTAAGCGCCTCTTCAATCTCCTGGAAGCTTTTAGTGAATAAAGACGGGTCAGTGCAGGATATTATGAATTCCGGGT
>JAHFFR010000044.1 GCA_023247825.1 Candidatus Omnitrophota bacterium | reverse complement strand
TCAGCGGGGTGCGCGACTATGGAAATAAAATGGGCATTCCTACGGTAAATGGCGCAATATTATTCCATGAGCATTTTGCGGGAAACCCTCTGGTTTATTGCGGCACAGTAGGGATTATCCCTAAAGATAAATCTTTTAAACAGGTGAATAAAGGTGACCTGGTTGTGGTAGTAGGAGGAGCAACCGGCCGCGACGGTATACACGGGGCAACTTTTTCTTCAGGCGAGCTGACCCATGAATCTGAAAACATCTCAAGCGGCGCGGTGCAGATCGGCAACCCTATCCAGGAGAAAAAAGTTTTAGATACGATATTGCAGGCGCGCGACCAGAATTTATACAGCGCAATCACCGATTGCGGGGCAGGAGGATTATCCAGCGCGGTGGGAGAGATGGGCTCGGAATTAGGCGCCAAGGTGAATTTAGATAAAGTGCCTTTAAAATATTCCGGGCTAAGTTATATGGAGATCTGGATTTCCGAGTCGCAGGAGAGAATGGTCCTTTCAGTGCCTCCTAAAAATATCGATAAATTAATTGCCGTATTTGCCAATGAAAATGTCGAGGCGGCGGTAATCGGCGAATTTACCGGTACCAAGAGGTTAGAGCTTTATTATCAGGATAATTTAGTTTGTGATTTGGATATGCATTTCCTGCATGAAGGCATACCGCAGATTGCCAAGAAAGCAGTCTATATCCAGGCCAAGCACAGGGAACCCAAAATTCCGCAGAAAAAAAATCTCACCTCCGATTTATTAAAATTACTTTCGCATTATGATATTTGCTCTAAGGAGTGGGTGGTGCGCCAATATGACCATGAAGTGCAGGGCGGTTCGATTATCAAGCCTTTGGCCGGCCTTAAAAACGACGGGCCGTCTGACGCCAGCGTAACCAAGCCATTATATGGTTCTGATAAAGGAGTTATTATTTCTAACGGCATAAATTTCCGGTTTGGTTTTATCGACCCTTATTGGATGGCCTCCGGCTGTATTGATGAGGCGCTGCGCCAGATTATCAGCGTAGGCGGTTCTTTAAAAGAAACGGCGATCCTGGATAATTTCTGCTGGGGCAATCCTGATAAGCCGGACCGCCTGGGCGGACTGGTGCGGGCGGCTTTTGGCTGTTATGATACGGCAAAAGCATATGGCGTGCCGTTTATTTCAGGAAAAGACAGTTTTTATAATGAATTCAGCGTGCATGGTAAATCCTCCCCTATTCCCGGGACACTGCTGATTTCGGCAATCAGCGTAATGGAGGATGTCAACAAGGCCGTGTCTATGTACGCAAAAGAAGCAGGCAATCTAATCTATGTCGTGGGCAAAACCCGCGATGAATTAGGCGGCTCGCATTATTACGATTTATATAACGCTATTGGAAATTGTGTGCCTAAAGTTTATCATCGCGAGGCGATGAAAACTTTTGCTGCAATAAGTGCGGCAACGGAAAAAGGTTTGGTCCAGGCAATGCATGATTGTTCTGATGGAGGATTGGCTGTGGCTTTGGCTGAAGTTGCTTTTAGCGGCGGCCTGGGGATGGAGATATTCCTTTCCGAGGTTCCTTACCAGTCGCTTCGTAAACGCGATGATTTTCTTCTTTTTTCAGAATCCAACTCCCGTTTTGTAGTGGAGGTCAGGAAAGCCAAACAAAAAGAATTTGAAAATACCTTAAAAGGAGTATCTTTCGGTTTGGCAGGATGTTTAACCGGCAAAAATAATTTTAAAATATATGGCTTAGACGGAAAAGTTTGCGTGGACGCCGATACTTGTAAATTAAAACAAGCCTGGAAGGAGCCGTTAAAATGGTAAAAGCTAAGACCTGTTCCAAGGAACTGTTAGAAAAAGATGATTTCACGCAGGAAGATACCTGGCGGATATTCCGGATCATGTCGGAGTTTGTCGATGGTTTTGAGGTCCTTTCTAAAATAGGAAGGGCAGTTTCAATTTTCGGTTCAGCGCGTACCCCTCCGGATACCAGATTCTATAAGCTGGGCGAAGAAGTAGCATATTATATCGCCAAAGCAGGATACGCGGTAATTACCGGAAGCGGGCCGGGAATGATGGAGGCGGCTAACAGGGGGACCAAGAGGGCCGGCGGCCAATCCATAGGTTTAAATATCCATATTCCGTGCGAGCAGAAGCCCAATAAATTTGTGGATACGCTCTTGGATTTTCGTTATTTCTTTGTGCGTAAAGTTATGTTTGTCAAATACGCCAAGGCATTTGTAATTTTACCCGGCGGATATGGCACGCTTGATGAATTTTTTGAGGCGATTAACCTGATCCAGACCCAGCGTATCGCTAAGTTTCCGGTTATCCTGCTGGGCCGAGAATACTGGAAAGGATTAATCGGCTGGCTCAGGGAAACAGTTTATAAACACGGCAATATCAGTAAAAGCGACCTGGATATTTTTACTATAGTTGACAAGCCGCAGGATGTAGCAGCAGCAATCAAGAAATTTTATGGTAGAGCCTAAAGTTTGCATTTTAAGAAGCGCAGGGACAAATTGCGATAAAGAGACGGCCGCGGCGTTTCAAATAGCCGGAGCAGTTGCTGAGTCCGTGCATATTAACAGCCTGGTAAGCGGCGAAAGGATCCTCGATGATTTCCATATCCTGGCTTTGCCCGGCGGCTTTAGTTACGGGGATGATATTGCTTCAGGAAAGATCTTTGCCAACGAATTGAGATTTAAGCTGGCCGATGCTTTGCGTAAATTTATCAAGGATGGAAAATTAATTATCGGTATTTGTAATGGTTTCCAGATTTTGGTTAAAAGCGGGCTTTTACCCGGTGGCGCAGAGTTGAAACAGAATACCAGTTTAATTATTAATGACTCCGGAAAATTCGAAGACCGTTGGGTGTATTTGAAGCCAAGCGGAAAATGCGCCTGGACCAGGGGATTAAAGCAAATAATCTACCTGCCGGTAGCTCACGGCGAGGGAAAATTTGTAACGCAGGATAAAGATGTATTAAGCAGGCTTAAAGTTAATAAGCAAATTGTCTTTCAGTATTGCGGCGCCGATGGCAAATTATCCGGGTATCCGGATAATCCCAACGGCTCAACCGAAAATATTGCCGCAATCTGCGACCGGACAAGCAGGATCTTAGGCTTAATGCCGCATCCGGAAAGGCATATTTTTTCAGCGCAGCATCCGCGTAATTGGAATTTAAAATCCAAAAAATATGGCGACGGTTTTGCAATATTTAAAAATGGGGTGAGATATGTCAGAGAGAATTTGTAAATACAAGCGATGCCTGCCTGCCGACAGGCAGGAACCCAAGGAGTATTGCGGTTTGTTCGGTATAACCAGTAATAAGCAGGCAGTATGGCTTACTTACTTGGGGCTTTTTGCGCAGCAGCACCGCGGGCAGGAGGCATGCGGCATTGTAGCCAATAATCAAGGCGTGCTTTCCATACACAAAGATATGGGTTTGGTCAGCGATGTATTCAGTGAGCAGGTATTGAGCCGCTTAAAAGGGAATATGGCAGTAGGCCACGTGCGTTATTCAACTACCGGTTCAAGTATTTTAAAAAATGCCCAGCCGCTTTTAATTGATTATGCCAATGGCTCAATTTGTATCGCGCATAACGGGAACCTGGTTAATTCATTTGAACTGCGCCAGAAGCTTGAGAAAAGCGGCTCAATTTTTCAGACCACCACTGATTCAGAATTAGTCATTCATCTTATGGCGCGCAGCAATAAGCGCAGTTTGGAGGATAGCCTGGTTTATGCTTTAAAAAGAGTTAAAGGCGCATATTCTCTGGTGATGATGAACAGCAATTATTTGATCGGCGTAAGGGACCCGCACGGTTTTCGCCCGCTTTCATTGGGAAAATTAGGGGCTTCATGGTGCCTGGCTTCGGAAACCTGCGCTTTTGATTTAATCGGCGCAAAATTTGTGCGTGAGGTTGAGCCCGGAGAAATTGTTTTTATCAACAAAGAGGGGGTTGTAAAGTCAGTTAAGCCAAAGGAGCTTTCTGCCAGCCACTCTGCTTTCTGCTCGTTCGAGCATGTTTATTTTTCACGTCCGGATTCTTATGTATTCGGAGAGATTGTGCATACGGTGCGCAGGAAATTAGGTGCGCAATTAGCCAAGGAGCATCCGGTAGATGCGGATTTTGTAGTGCCGGTGCCGGATTCGGGATTCTCGGCGGCATTAGGTTATGCGCAGGCTTCAGGGGTTCCTTTGGAGATGGGGATAATCCGCAACCATTACGTAGGCAGGACATTTATCCAGCCGGCGCAGGATTCCCGCGATATGGGGGTGCGGGTTAAATTTAACACCTTAAGGAGTATCCTAAAAGGCAAACGCATTATTGTGGTTGATGATTCGATTGTGCGCGGGACAACGTCAAAGATCCGCGTGCGCAATTTACGTAAGGCCGGGGTAAAAGAAGTGCATTTGAGGATTTCATGCCCTGCGCACCGCTTCCCCTGTTTTTACGGGATTGATTTTCACCGCTCAAGCGAGCTGATCGCCAATAAATATGACACATTGGAGAAGATTACTAAATACCTTGAAGTAGACAGCCTGGGTTATTTGAGTTTAGACGGCATGTTAAGTTGTTTTAAAAATCAAAAGAATAGCTATTGCGTTTCCTGCTGGACGGGAAAATACGCGGTGCGGGCGGAAAAAAGGCACAGCAAATTTTCTTTGGAGAAGCGCTGCTGCGGGCAAGGAGAAATTCAAACATGAAAATAACTTATAAAACTTCCGGAGTGGATATTACGAGCGCAGGCATCTTTAAATCTAAAATCAAGCCATTGGTGCGCAGGTCATTCCGTAAAGAGGTAATCGCTGATATCGGCGGGTTTGGAAGTTTTTTCAAGTTAGATAAAAGTAAATATAAGGATCCGGTTTTAGTTTCATCAAGCGACGGGGTGGGGACGAAGCTCGCGATTGCAAAGTTAGCCAATAAGCACGATACGGTCGGCATCGATGCGGTGGCGATGAATGTAAACGATATTCTTTGCACCGGAGCGGAATCTTTATTTTTTTTAGACTATATTGCTTTCTCTAAAGTTAAGGAAGAAATCCTGGTGGATGTAGTCAAGGGGATAAACGACGGATGCATTGAAGCAGGATGTTCTTTAATCGGAGGCGAGACCGCGCAGATGCCCGGGATGTATAAAGAGGGTGAATACGATATTGCCGGTTTCTGCGTGGGGGTGGCGGAAAAAGGAAAGATTATTACTGGCGATAAGATTGTATCCGGCGACGTAGTTATCGGCATTGCCTCAAGCGGCCTGCATTCTAACGGATATTCTTTGGTGAAAAAAGTTTTTGGCCAGGCTGAACTTAAAAAGATGTCCGGAGAATTGCTTAAGCCCACGCGTATTTATGTTAAGCCGATACTGGGATTATTGCGCCGGTATGGTGCGGCAGTGCACGGAATAGCCCATATTACCGGAGGGGCTTTTTACGATAAGATCAGCCGGATATTGCCGAAAAATATTAATGCGCGCATTGCTAAAAATTCCTGGAAAGTGCCTGAGATTTTCCGGGTTATTCAAAGTAAAGGCAATATTGAGGATAGAGAGATGTATCACACTTTAAATATGGGTATCGGCTTGGTTTTAATTGTCCGGCGGAATTCTGCCGGCGCGATAATGAAAAAATTATCCGGGCTTAAATTAAAATCCTGGGTTATCGGTCAAGCGATTAAAGGAAATAAATCGGTAGAGATAATTTAAAAAGGAGCGGCAAATGAATATATTTACGTTAATTATTATTGCGGCAATTGTTATTTTTTTAATGGGGATAAAAATCGTGCGGCCCACGCACCGCGGATTGGTTGAAAGATTCGGCAAGTATAACCGTTTTGCCAATCCGGGATTTAACTGGGTAATTCCGATGGTGGAAAATTTATATCAGATCAATATTACCGAGCAGATGGTCGATGCCGAGCCGCAGGAAATTATTACCAATGATAACTTAAATGCCAAGGTTGACGCGCAGGTTTATTTTAAGGTAAAAGCTGATGAGAATAGCGTAAAGAGCACGCAGTATAATGTAAATAATTACCAGTGGCAGATTGTAAATTTAGCGCGCACCACATTAAGAAACATCATCGGCACATTAACTTTAAAATCCGCTAACAGCGAAAGAGGTAAAATTAACGCAGAGTTACACCGGACTCTTTGCGAAGAGACCGCCAGCTGGGGATTAGAGATTGTCAGGACTGAACTAAAAGAGATTGACCCGCCGAAAGATGTTCAGGAAACGATGAATAAGGTAGTCAAGGCGGAGAATGAAAAGATCGCGGCAATTGATTTTGCGACTGCCACAGAAACTGCTGCCGACGGGCAGAAGCGCGCGGAGATCAAAAAGGCGGAAGGCATTAAACAGGCGCGGATCCTAGAGGCAGAAGGAGAGGCAGCGGCGATAAAATTGGTTAATCAAGCGGCGCAGGAGTATTTTACCGGCAATGCGCAGGTGCTGCGTAAACTCGAAGCGGTTGAGAAATCATTGGTGAATAATGCCAAGATTGTAATTCCGGCAAATACGGAATTAGTCAATGTGATTGGCGAGATGGCAGGCTTCTTGCCGATTAAGAATAAAGAAGATAAGAAATAATCTTTGATATTTTGCCTTCGGGCTGTTGTTCGCGTGCTGAAATTTTTCGCCGTGTGCTGCGGTTTACGACTCACCTTCGCCGTATTTACAAGGTGATTGAAGTCTTCGGTTCGTCGTAATCCCTTGCACACTGGGTAATATAGGGGAAATGCCGAAAAATTTCTAATGCACGCTCCACAACATCCCTCGGCAAATTTGAATAGCTAGAATTCCGGTGACACAATAGTTAATTTTAAAGATTGTAAAAGCGTCCAATGAAAAATAACGAAATAGATGAAAAAATAAATAAAATAGAGCAAAGTAAACCTTACGACCCTTTGGAAATAGCAAAAAGAGAAGGGGGTATTTACGGGGTAGGTTTAAGCGGAAGGTATAAACATAATTTAATAACTCGAATCGGGTTCATTTTAATTGGAATAATTTTTCTAGGGATATCTTTCGCATTAGGTAATCTGGCGATTAATAGATTTTCATTGAATGCAGAATTTAGTCAATATATAGCTAGTTATATTATCATGTTAGGTGCTTTAATCTTTTTTATTATAGGTATCTTGATTATAAAAAGGATTTTCTCCAAAGATAAATTATTTAAATAATTATGGTTATCAGAGAAATGGGTCAAAATTATTTTAGCGGATGGTTGGGTTTGTTCCGGAGCGCACATAAAGAATTTTTTGATTATTAAGATTTCCGGCTTTTACTGGAGGCACAATTAGAAGATTTTCGGCAGTTCCCGTATATTGTCCAGTGTGCAAGGGATTGCGGCGAACGAAAGGTTTCGATCATATATGTAAATACGCCGAAAGTGAGCCGCAAACCGTAGCGCACGGCGAAAATCTTCGTGCCGAAGCAAAAGACGGAAAGCTAATAGCGGAGGAATAAGGAAGGATACCGGGGATGTTTATTTTAGCTAATTTTATATTTGCGCTGGCCAATATTCTGGATATTTTGCTTACCATATTATACTGGCTGATACTTATCCGGGCATTGATTAGCTGGGTCAATCCGGATCCTAATAATCCGATTGTGCAGTTTCTTTATAAGACAACCGAGCCGATTTTAGAACCGGTAAGAAGAATCCTGCCTTTAAATTTTCGATTCGGTATTGATATTTCGCCGATAATTGTATTTTTATTGATTATTTTTTTAAGGTCATTTTTAGTAAGGACTCTTCTTGATTTTGGCACAAGGTTGAAATTAGGATAGGAATAATGTTGATGGATATTGTTGAGAAAGCAGGAAGCCTGGTTAGTCTAGTAGAGTATCAGGATGGTTCTGTTGTCAGCAAGGAAGTCATCAAGAAGGACAAAGGAACAGTAACGCTTTTTGCTTTTGATCAAGGCCAGGGGTTAAGCGAACATACCGCGCCATTTGACGCGTTAGTTTATATTCTTGACGGCAAGGCCGAAATTAATATTTCCGGAAATAAGCATCTGCTAAAAGCCGGCGAAACGATTATTATGACGGCGAATAAGCCCCATTCTTTAAAGGCGCCAGAGCGTTTCAAAATGCTTTTGGTAATGATAAAGGCATAATTTAAAAGGTAATGGCTGAGTATATCTGCCCTAATTGTAAGAAGCCTATTTATGATGATGAGGCCTTGTTATGCCTTTACTGTGGAGAGAGCCTCAGGCGTGGGGTAGTTGTGCACAAGATAATCATTACGGTTATAGTAATCGGGGTGTTGCTGAGTTTTGCGGTATTGATAATAAAGTAAGCATGGTGTTCCCGTAATTAGGGAAATGGGGCAGAGAAAGGAGAGCATGTGAAATGTAAACCGGGGGTTGTGGCCGCTGTTCTGTTTATGGCAGTTACTTTTACTCTGGAAGCTAACGCTGAACAGGTAACGCCAAGTGGTAATTATCAGGTTCAGGGTGATACTGCTCAACTAAATCAGGAAATTCAATCATTACAACAACAGGCTGAACAAATACATTCACAAATCAAGCAACTTGAAGATCAGGTCAAGCCGTTAAGGGAGCAATTACGTTTGCTTCGCGATAAAATAAGAGGTGACCGCCAACAGGTTAGGCAGTTACGTGTGGAAGATAGAAAAGCGCGCAAAGAGCATCAGCAGAAAATAAAGCAGCAACGCAAGATGCAGGAGCAATAAGCATGGAAAATGCCGGACCTAAAGAGCCGCGAAATTGCTGGGAGTTTAAGAATTGTCCTGTGGCTATAAGAAACGGATGCCCTGCCTATAAGAATAATATGGGCAGGGAGTGCTGGCTGGTGGCGGGAAATCATTCCGGTGAAGGATGCCCGGATTCAAAAGAAAAGGGGCTTCCTTTTTGCGTGAAAGAGTGCCCTTGGTATAGGAAATTAAATTTTGAATAAGGAATAAGAAAGGGTATTTATGTTAGATAAAATGAAAGCGTTGTTTGAGATGCAGAAGAAGATGAAAGAAGTAAAGAGGGAATTGGATAATACTAATTTTGATATACAGAGTTCGGATGGCCTGGTGAAGATTACGATGAATGGCGCGCAGGAGGTAAAAGAAATTACGATTAAGGACAATCTTGAGGATGCGCAGTGGCCGCGGCTGGCCGGTGTATTAAAAGATACTTTTAACCGGGCAATTAAGCGTTCGCAGGAGGTCGCGGCGCAGAAAATGAAGGATATTACCGGATTCAATATACCGGGATTAACATAATAATGAAGAAAGCCTTATGTATTGTAGCAATGATTCTGTTTCCCATTGCAGCGTCATGGGCGCTTAATTGGGAAAAGCAGGGGGATTACTATTTTCTCACCAAAGAAAACAGGGATAATTTCAGCCTGGAGGGCGCAGGGCCCAATATATTCGTTACTAAATATTTGAAATA
>JAHFFR010000043.1:6549-9508 GCA_023247825.1 Candidatus Omnitrophota bacterium | reverse complement strand
TATGCGGAGTTTGTTACCTCGACTACGCATAAAACCCTGCGCGGCCCGCGCGGAGGATTTATCCTGTGCAAAAAAGAATTTGCCAAGAAGATTGACAGCCAGATTTTTCCCGGGATCCAGGGCGGCCCGTTGATGCACGTAATTGCGGCAAAAGCCGTGGCATTTGGCGAGGCCTTGACCCCCGGGTTTAAGCAATATCAAATTCAGCTGGCCAAGAATGCGGTGGAGTTAGCCGGTGCCTTAGAGAAAAAAGGTTTCCGCATTGTTTCAGGGGGCACTGATACGCATTTGATGCTGGTTGATTTAAATCCCAAGAGTGTTACCGGCGCAGATGCCTCAAAGATTTTAGGAGAAGTGAATATTACGGTAAATAAGAACCTTATTCCGTTTGATGAAAAGGGCCCGTTGGTCACCAGCGGTATCCGCCTGGGAACTGCGGCAGTAAGTACCCGTAAAATGAAAGAACCAGAAATGCGCAAGATTGCCGGCCTGATAAATGAGGCGCTGGAGAATCAGGGTAATTTAGAGAAACTCGCGCAGATTAAAAAAGAGACGATTGCTTTAACTAAGAAATTTCCATTATATCCGGAGTTATTAAAATAAAATGAAAAAGAAAATATCTGTCCATCATCGGCCAAGCTGGGATGAATATTTTTTGGAGATGGCGCAATTAGTTGCCAAAAGGTCTACCTGCCTGCGCCGCAGTGTCGGAGCTGTTTTAGTAAGAGATAAAAGAATCTTAGCCACCGGTTATAACGGCGCGCCAAGCGGCTTAAAACACTGCATTGAAATTGGCTGCCTGCGCCAGGAGCTAAAGATCCCATCCGGAGAGCGCCATGAATTATGCCGCGCGCTGCACGCTGAGCAGAACGCGCTTATTCAGGCATCACTGCACGGCATAAGCGTTAAGGCCGCCACATTATATGCCACCACCCAGCCTTGCGTTATCTGCGCCAAGATGCTGATTAACGCCGGGATAAAAGAGATTGTTATGACCCACGGTTATCCGGACAAAATGGCTTTGGATTTTTTAAAACAGGCAAAGATAAAACTAAGAAAAATATGAGATGCCCTTTTTGCGGGTATAAAGAGGATAAGGTAGTGGACTCCCGCGCAACAGCCGAGGAATCGGCAGTCAGGCGCAGGAGGGAGTGTTTAAAGTGCGGCAAGCGCTTTACTACCTATGAATACGTGGAAGAAGTTTCTTTGCTGGTAATCAAAAAGGACGGCAGGCGCGAGGCCTTTGACCGCAAAAAAGTTTTGGCCGGGATAATCCGCGCCTGCGAAAAGAGGCCGGTGAGCGTTGAGAAGATGGAGGAAGTGGCGACGCAGGTTGAGCGCGCTATTCAGAAAAAAAGCGATAGGGAAGCTGCCTCCAGCAAGATCGGCGAGCTGGTTATGGAGAAGCTTAAATTAATCGATGATGTTGCTTATGTGCGCTTTGCCTCGGTGTACCGGCAGTTTAAGGATGTCGGCCAGTTCATGGTAGAGTTAAAAGATATTCTGGGCAAAGACAAGAAAAAGAAATAGAAAGGTTAAAATGATTGAGATGGAGTTGAATAAAATTGTGATTGATGAGAAGAGGCATGACCAGTTGATTGCCTTAAAAGAAAAAGGCGGCAAAAGGGTCCTGCCGATTGTAATCGGTTTAAATGAAGCCTCAGCCATAAAATTAAAGATCAGCGGCTTTAATCCGCCGCGGCCGCTGACGCACGATTTAATTTTTACCATGCTTGGCGGCCTTGACGCGACAGTGGAAAAGGTCATTATCGATAAGCTGGAAGAGAATACATTTCATGCTAAAATTATTATTAAGGTTGCAGGCGGCAAGCTTAAGACTATCGATGCCAGGCCTAGCGACAGTATCGCCCTGGCAGTGAGGTTTCATGCGCCGATATTTGTGGAAGAATCAATTATCAACCAGTACGAGATGTTCAATAAAGACAAGTAATAAGCGTCTTAGGCCCCCGCGGTTTACATGAGGATTTTACCTGTTTAACCGCGGGGGTTAGATTTTATCAACTATGCTTAAATTCAACGAAAAAGAAGAAAATATTTTAAGGCCGGTTTATAATTTCGCTAAAGCCAGGAAAGTAAAATTATACCTTGTAGGCGGGGCTTTGCGAGATTTGTTCTTAAAGAGAAAAAAAGAAAATCCGGATTTTGATTTTTGCTTAAAAACAGGCGCATTAAACTTCGGCAAGCGCCTGGCTAAAGAGTTAAAAGCTGCTTTTGTGCTCTTGGATGAGGAGCATGCCGCCTGCCGCCTGGTAAAAAAGATAGACGGCCGGATCTATACATTTGACTTAACGGATTTTCGCGCCCCAACTTTGGAAAAAGACCTCCTGCACCGGGATTTTACGATAAACTCTTTGGCGTTGGAGCTAAAAGATGTTTTTAGCGCCAAAGATTTAAGCGAGTCAATTATTGATCCGTATTCCGGAAGAGATGCCCTCAAGCATGGAATAATTAAAGTTACGGGCCCGGATTCTTTTAAAGAAGATCCGCTAAGGATCCTGCGCGCCTTCAGTTTTAGCTGTATCTTTAAGTTTAATTTAGATAAAGGAACTTTACGCCTGGCAAGAAAAGAAAAAAGTAAAATCGGCGCGGTTTCAGCCGAGCGTATCCGCGAAGAATTATTTAAGATTTTTGATAGCCCGGCAGCATACGCTTCTTTGGCTGTCCTGGATAAGCTAAAGATCTTAGAGATCATATTTCCTGAAATAAAACCTATGCGCGGAATTGGGCAGGGCCCTTACCACCACCTGGATGTCTGGCAGCACACCCTGGAGACATTAAATCAGTTTGAGCTGATATTAAAATCAATTAAGCAGGGCGAGGTAAATGATTATCTTAAAATGGAAGTTTCCGGATTACGTAAAAGGTCAAGCCTTTTAAAATTAGCCTGTATTTTGCATGATGTGGGCAAGCCAAGCGCATTACGCCGGGAAAAAGGAAA
>JAHFFR010000043.1:0-6449 GCA_023247825.1 Candidatus Omnitrophota bacterium | reverse complement strand
AGGTAAATGATTATCTTAAAATGGAAGTTTCCGGATTACGTAAAAGGTCAAGCCTTTTAAAATTAGCCTGTATTTTGCATGATGTGGGCAAGCCAAGCGCATTACGCCGGGAAAAAGGAAAAATTATTTTTCATGGCCATGAAAGAACGGGTTTAGGCCTGACGCGTATAATCTGGCGCAGGTTAAAATTATCTAATGATGAAGGCCGCTCTTTGGAGAGGATTGTGATTTGCCATTTAAGGCCGGGATACCTGGCGGATCATGAGCATCCTACGCAGAGGGCAATCTTTCGTTATTTCCGTGATTCAGGCAGCGATGCTTTGGCTGTGCTTTTATTGTCGCTGGCTGACCAGCGGGCAACCAAAGGGCCTTTGACTACCGCGCTTTCGCGCACGCGGCATGAGAAAACGGTAAAACTGTTAATCCGTAAATTATTAAAGAAGAATAAGGAAAAGAAACCGGCACGCCTTTTAAACGGCAATGAGATTATGAATAAATTCAAATTGCCGGCATCCCCATTGATCGGCAAAGTGCTTGACGCCTTAGAGGAGGCGCAGGCTATTGGTAAAATCAAGAATAAGGAAGAAGCCCTGGTGCTTGCGCTAAAAATAATTAAACAAAAAAAATGAAGAAGTTTATTATAATTACGATAATTTTATTTTTAATCCTTTCAGGCGGTATAGTTTATTTGAATAAGGTAATCCTGCCTCAAAAAATAAAATCACTTATTATCTTGGGCCTAGAGAAGCAAACCGGAAAGGATGTAACCTTAAAATCCCTGGAATTTAGTTTGTTTAAAGGCCTGATCTTGCGCGATTTGGTTATTACCGATAACCAGAATGTAATTTTGAGCACCCGCCAGGCGAACTGCTCTATTTTTATCTGGCCTATTTTAAAAAAGCAGATTATTATCCCCGGCATAACCCTTAAATCCCCGTATATTTTTTTAGAGCGAAGGGCTGATAAGAGTTTTAATTTAGGCGATTTTTTTGCTCCGGTTATCCCTGCAAAAAAATCAGAGTTTAGCGTGTCTGTTTTCAAGATAAGCGTATCAGACGGTAATATTGTTTTCCAGGACGATACGCTGGCAGTAAAATTCAAAAAAGAATTAAAGAATATCCAGTTTAACCTGCAATTGGGAATACCGGTGAGCGTAAGATTTAATTTTAAGGGCGATATTTCTGCAAACCCTGCGGTTTTTATTAATGCCTCCGGCGAATATAAGATTCTTAATAAGGAGTTATCGGCCAATTTTACAGTCAGAAATTTATCAACGGGTGAGTTTAGCGCTTATTACAATAATTTAGGCCAGCTAGTTTCAGGGCTGGTTGATTTAGACGGCCGGATTAATTTTAAAGGCCGGTCCCTGCAGGCTTATATAAATGCCAAAGCAGACGGCCTCGTTTTGGCAAAGGATAAAATAAAGGCCGGGATAAATTCAAACCTGCAAACCAAGATCAATTATGACCTGGAGACTAAAACGCTTAGGTACGAAGGCTTATGCGATATCTCTCAGGCTGATATCTCGGGAGTGGAGTTTGTGGGGGATATCAAAAACCTCCGCGGCAAGTTTACTTTTAACCAGGATTCTCTTGTAGCGGAGAGCCTGAAGGCAGAGTTATTGGGTAAGAGTTTCGAGATTAAGTTTGGTGTCAAGGATTTCAAAATCCCGGTGTTAAGTATAGATACTGATTTGGATTTGAGTTTCCTGCCTAATTTCCTCAAAGATAAATTTAATTTTTCCATGATTGATTCAGCAACCGGCAAGGCGGCTTTGTCTGTAAAAGCGCATCCGGCTGGCTCCAGAGCCTGGACAGTAGAAGGGAATATGGATATTGCGGGGGCAAGTTTAAAATTAGATAAACAGGATAACCTCGTGGAAAATATTTCTGCAAAATTAAGATTTAACCAGGATGGGCTTAGCTGGGAAAATACAAAATTTAAATATCGGGGGATAGATTACCAGGCTAGCGGGGCATTGGCTGATTTTAACGCGCCCAGTATTAAGCTGGCGCTTTATTCTGCGGATTTATCATTGGCCGGAGATTTTGATTTATCGGGCAAAAAGATAAATCTTAAGCAGCTTAAGGGTAAATATCTTGATTCGCAGTTTTTAATCAGCGGCAATATTGATAATGCGGATCCTAAGCCGCGGGTGGATTTAAGCGGTAACGTTAACCTGGAACTGAATAATTTAAATAAAATACTGGATAAACAATACCCGGGGATAAAAACTATGCAGCTATCGGGGCAGGTAGATGCGCAGTTTAATTTAAGCGGGACCCTCTCTGATTTTAAAAACTGTTACCTTAAGGCCAGGCTCTCCAGCAATAATTTTTCTCTCTATGGTCTAAATACACAGAGTTTGTCTTTAGATTTTCTCCAGGATCAAAGAATAGCAAAAATACTTGTTATGCGTATAGGTTTTTATGATGGATTAATCGAAGGATCCGGAGAGTTAAATCTGGATACCCCTAATCCTGCTTATCAGCTAGAGTTAAAAGCCGGCGGCATAAAGCTTGAGAAGCTTAAAATGGATACGCCGCTTAAGAATAAAAATATAGCAGGGACGTTGGGCGGCCAACTTGCGCTTAATGGTTTTTCAGGGGACCTAAGCAAGCTTAAGGGGGCAGGCAGTTTTTCTATTGGCGACGGAAAACTTTGGGAGTTGAATTTACTTCAAGGAGCGGGTAATTTGCTGTTTGCCAAAGACCTGGGCAATATTACTTTTTCTGAATGCGCTTCAGATTTTCTGGTAAAAGATAAATTTGTTTATACGGATAACCTGAGATTAAAAAGCAATATCGCAAATTTAACCGGCCCTTTAAAAATCGGTTTTGATAATTCACTGGAGGGCGCAATGGATGTTGAAATCTTAAGCGAAATGGTCCCGCTAAGCGGTACATTAAAAGACGTAAGTACCGCCATTATCGGCAAAGCCGGAAAAATCGGCGTAATTAAATTGAGCGGGACGCTCAAAGATCCGAAACATAGTTTTAAGCCTGCGGTAAACAATATTATCAAGGGGTTAACCGATATACTTTTTGGAGGGAAAAAATAATGATGGTTTATACCCAGGAATTGTTTTTTAATACCAAAAACCGCCAGGAATTTATTAATATTACGGATCAGGTGGAAACTGCTTTAGCTAAAAGCGGCATCAAGGAAGGCCTGTGTTTAGTCAATCCCATGCATATTACTGCCAGTGTTTTTATTAATGATGACGAGAGCGGCCTGCATAAGGATTTTTCGGCCTGGCTTGAGAAGTTGGCGCCGTATGGCTTGGATAAATATCAGCATAACCTTACCGGCGAGGATAACGCGGACGCGCATTTAAAGCGCACGATTATGGGCAGAGAAGTAGTTGTAGCGGTAACTGGCGGCAAATTGCATTTTGGGCCATGGGAGCAGATTTTTTACGGGGAGTTCGACGGGCAACGTAGAAAGCGTGTTTTGATTAAGATAATTGGTGAATAATTTTTACGTCTGTCTTGGTTTGTTCTTCGCAAGGACGCTTGTTTTGCCCCAGCGTGGCAAAACTGCGCTCGGGTCGGCTGGCGTCGCTCTCCGCCTTTGGCGGAACCGTGCCCGCTCCTTGCCGACACGCCCTGCTCAGAATCAAACCAAGCCATCCATTAATCAATTGAAGTAAATTATGAAAATTAAAAGTACTGAGATTAAAGTAGTGATGGGGGATATTACTGAGCAGAAGGCAGATGCCATTGTTAATGCCGCTAATAATAAATTGGTGATGGGAGGGGGAGTAGCTGGGGCAATTAAGAAAAAAGGCGGCAGGATCATTGAAGATGAGGCGGTAAAAAAAGGCCCCATTGAGATCGGCCAGGCAATTGCAACAGGCGGCGGAGAGTTAGCGGTAAAATACGTGATTCATGCTTCGACTATGGGCATGGATTTTAAGACTGATGAAATAAAGATCCGCAATGCCGCCAAAAATTCGCTGATTTTGGCTGAAAGATTGAAGGTGAGTTCGATTGTTTTTCCGGCTTTAGGCTGCGGCACCGGAGGTTTTGAGCTGTTGGCATCGGCAAAAATTATGGCTCAGGAAGTTTTGAAACACCTGCGGGGAGAAAGCTCTACGCTTAAGGAAATAGTTTTCTGTTTAAATAATCAAGAGGCATTTACGGTTTTTAAAAAAGGGGTTATGGGCTATTTGGAATATGTAACAACAAAATTATCAGGCGGCCCTTTTGTTACGGTAGATGTAATTATTGAGCTACCGGAAGGAATTGTGATTATCAAGCGCAGTAACCCGCCTTTCGGCTGGGCGCTGCCCGGAGGTTTTGTGGATTATGGGGAAAGCTTGGAGGATGCGGTAAAAAGAGAAGCCAAGGAAGAGACAAATCTAGATTTAACGCAGGTCAGGCAGTTTCATACCTATTCTGACCCTAAGCGCGATCCCAGGTTTCATACCGTTGGCACAGTCTTTATTGCTAAAGCTGACGGCAGGCCTAAAGCAGGGGATGATGCCGCAGGCATAAAAATCATTAAATTAAATGAAATAGAAAAACTGGAATTTGCTTTTGACCACAAAAAAATCCTCGCAGATTATCTTGCCGCAAGAAAGCCTTAGCCTTCGCGCAGCTGTTTTTCAGCGTCGACAATATCGCGGTTAATTACACGGATGGTTTCTTTGATTTTATCCTTAAGCAGGCAGGATGCAACCGGGGCGCTTGATATTTCCCTTAAAACCTGTATGCTCATCCTGAAATAGCGCACCACTTCGCCTTCATCGCAATCTGTAAAACGCAGGGTTTTATCAAAGCTTGTCCCGCGCAGCCAGGCTTCCATGCATGAGCATAGATGAAAATATGGCAGCTTACTGAAAGGGTATATTTTATAGCGGCGCTCTTTGGCCTTTATTTTGTCATAGGTTTCTTCGCAGGTTTTTTTAATCAGGCGGCTGGATTTTGAGATTCCCGCAGGCATGCGCTGGTTTCTGCGCGGCTCAAAGACAACCGAGGCAGCTATTACGCCCAAGCCGAATTCATCCAATTGCTCAAGCTGGTTTTCTGCATATAATTCGGAGAGGACTAATTCATAACCGTAAATAGTTTTGGCAAATTTTCCTTTTTCCGTAAGCATGCCTTCGTGGATGTAGCCTAATTCTTTAAGCAGCCTTAATTTTGCATCCAGCAGGCTTAAGGCTTGTTTTTGTTCATTTTTCCGCGACTGATAATAATGCAGGGAGAGGGGGTAAATTTGGAATAAATCTTCTTTATGTTTTTCGTAAAGATTAAGAATTGTGGCATAAGAAGTATTGAGCTGGCTTTTTACTTCTTCGGGGTTTCCAAAAATTATCCTGCGTACTTCTTCAAAATTTATTCTTTGCGGGTTGACCCGCGTATAAACAAAACCTTCTTTATCTATACCGCGCCTTCCCGCGCGGCCGGCCATCTGATAAAAATCACGTGTTTTTAAATTGCGGACGTAGGTGCCGTAAAATTTACGCAGGCCGTCAAACATAACCGAGCGGCTGGGCATATTTATCCCCAGGGCAAATGTCTCGGTGGTAAAAATGACCTTAAGCAGGCGGCTGGTAAAAAGCCTCTCGATAACTTCTTTTAAGGTGGGCAGCATACCCGCGTGATGATAAGCAATGCCCCGTTGCACCAGGGGGTAAAGGATTTGCGCCGATTGCTCGTTTTTTAAATTAAACCTCTCCAGCAAATCTTCGTACATTTGGGTGATTGCGCGGCTTTCCTTGGCGTCTAAGAATTTGAATCCGTATAATTCCTGGGCAAGTTCTTCAGCGCGCCTGCGGGAAAAAACAAAATAAATCGCCGGAAGCCCGTCATTGTTGCGCAGGCAATCGATCAGCGAATTTAACCTGTTGGGCTTGCTTGAACGTATGCGTTTGAGATGTTCTATCTTGTCATAGATTTCATTCTGGCACTGGAAGAGAAAATGCAAAGGCACAGGACGGTTGTTTTCAATAACTACTTTTACGCTTTTATCATGAATTGATTCAATCCAGGAGGCAAACTGTTTAATGTTAGGGATTGTTGCAGATAGCCCCAAAAGCTTCATATGTTTTGGCAGAAAGATCAACGATTCCTCCCAGACTGTCCCGCGCTCAGGATTATCAATATAATGGATTTCATCAAAGATAATCCAGGAGTATTTTTCCAGGCTTTCCGGTTCATCCAGGATTTTATTACGGAAGATTTCGGTAGTCATGATCAGGATAGGGGCAAGAGGGTTAATAGAAACGTCACCGGTCAGGATTCCGATACTGTCGCGGAATTGAGACTGGAAGTCGCGGAATTTTTGATTGGATAAGGCTTTAATGGGGGCGGTGTAGATTACCCCTAAATTATTGCAGATAGCGTGGCTGATGATGTATTCGGCGATAGCTGTTTTACCGGCTCCGGTGGGGGCAGAGACAATTACCGAGTGCCCGCTATTTATATGGTCTATGGCCTCTTGTT
>JAHFFR010000042.1 GCA_023247825.1 Candidatus Omnitrophota bacterium | reverse complement strand
ATTTTCCGCGGCTTGCGTTGCACGCGCTGGAGATTGGCTTTATCCATCCTTCCACAAATAAACTTGTGCATTTTACAAGCAAAATCCCTCAAGAGTTCCAGGAATTCATTAAGAAAAATTTCCTTATTAATTAATTGAATTCTTCTTTAGCTGTGGTATATTAAATCATAAGATTTAGTACAAGTGGTCTGGGAATACGCAAATATTCCTGGAGGTCTTTAAGGTGGTCGGGCCGCCATCTTGCATGCAAATGCAGGATGGCTTTTTGTTTTTATGGACAGCCTAATCGTGGGAGCCAAGTTATGAGTGACTATTTATTCTCCGGAATTCTATTATTGAGCGCAATTGCTTTTGGGTGGTTGCTGTATATCTTTACCTCAATTTTACTTAACCGTTGGTTACGTTTTATATCTTTAAAAGGGTTTAAAATCCGCTTGGAACTTCTCAAATACCCTTTACGTTTCTTGATACCTGTTTTATGTATTGCCACAATGCTTCCTTTATCGCGTCTTCCAGGAAAGGCGGTTTTATTTATCAGCCATCTTATAAACATAGCTCTTATCGCGTTTTTTAGCTGGGTTATTATAAAAATTATCTATATTTTGCGCGACGCAGGATTGGAACATTATAATATTAATGTTAAAGATAACGCGCGAGCCCGGGGCATGCATACGCAGATACGCCTTATCGCTAATATCATCACAACGATCGTTGTTGTATTTACTGTTGCCTTTATTTTGATGACTTTCCCGGAAGTAAAACAGATAGGCGTAACGATCCTGGCTTCTGCCGGGATAATAGGAATAGTAATCGGGTTCGCTGCCCAAAAGACGCTGGGCAATCTGATTGCTGGTATCCAGATAGCTATTGCCCAGCCGATTCGACTGGATGACGTAGTTATAGTGGAGAACGAATGGGGTAAGATCGAAGAAATAACTCTTACCTATGTAGTGGTGCGTATTTGGGATTTGCGGAGTTTAATTGTACCGATAGGATATTTTCTGGAAAAGCCGTTCCAGAACTGGACGCGTAGCTCAGCAGATCTGCTGGGGACAGTTGAGATTTATGCTGATTATGCTATTTCGGTTAAAGAAATCCGCAAGGAATTGACAAATATCCTTAAAAACAGCTCCTTATGGGATAAAAAGGTTGATGTGCTGCAGGTAACTAATATGAATGAAAAAGTAGTCGAGTTGCGGGCGCTAATGAGTGCTGCAGATTCTTCAGCATTATGGGATTTACGGTGTGAGGTACGGGAAAAACTTTTGGAATTTTTGCAGGAACATCTTCCGAAATGCCTACCTCGGACACGGATTGAAATGCAAAAATAGTTTTCATTAAGGTACTTAGGGGAAAAGCTCATGAAGAGATTACTTTTATTTATTCTGCCGATTTTAATCATCGTTGCCATTGTATTTAGCATATTCGGCATAATGCAAATCCGTTTCACGCAGGAAAAATTAATGGATGATCTGCAGAAGAAAGCTAAAGCTGTTGATGAAAGCTTAGAATTCTCCGCAAGGTTGATTCTTGCCAATAATGATTTAAAATCCGCTAATCGTCTTGTCGAAAGCTTCCAAAAGAGGGAAAGGCTGCAGGGTTGTGTTATTTATGACAAGGAAGGAAATATTCTCTCAATTACAGAAAGATTTTCTGATTGGAAGATCAAAGAAAAGCCTTATCTTAAAGACATTTTAATTAATAAAACTGCACGTGGAGCCTTGGAGAACTTTAAGGATTATTCCGTATATAGCTATATTATTCCTGTTATTGATGATGAAAATAATACTCTTGGAATGGTTGAGGTAATTTACGATACTTCGTATGTTTTTACAACCATGAGTGACCTGTGGAGGCGTTTAAGCATCTCTTTGATAACATTATTGGTTTTAATTGTACTGACTATGCTCTTGATTCAAAGGCGGATATTTATTTTACCTATTATTAATCTTACAGAATGGTTCCAGCATTTTCAGAAAGGTGAAACTGAGACTGCGCATCCGATTAAAGGAAAAGATGAATTAGGGAAATTAGCCAGCGAAGTCGAGCAGGTTGCTCTAAGCTTAAGGATAGCCCGTAAAGTGGTAAGCGAAAAAGCAACTGAGCGCCTGCAAAAAGATGAGCTTTGGACTGAAGCGAAACTGCGCGATCTAATTCATGCGCGTTTAGGAGAAAACGCGCTGTTCGTTGTCTCTAATAGAGAGCCGTATATGCATGTAATTGACGCTATAACCGGACAGCCAAAATGTATCAGGCCGGCAAGTGGCGTAGTTACTGCGATAGATCCGATAATGCGCGCCTGTGGCGGAACTTGGATTGGCCATGGCAGCGGCAATGCCGATAGAAGATTTGTAAATTCAAAGGATAAGCTTGGCGTGCCTCCAGGAGATAACCGTTATATCCTTAAGCGGGTATGGTTATCCAAAGAAGAGGAAGAAGGTTATTATTATGGTTTTGCCAATGAGGGATTATGGCCCTTGTGCCATATGACGCATACCAGGCCGGTATTCAGGGAATCTGATTGGAAGATGTATCAGAAAGTTAATCAGAAATTTGCGGATAGTGTTTTAGCGGAGTTGCCGGCAAAAGACCCTTTTGCGTTTATTCAGGATTACCACTTTACCTTACTTGCTAAAATGATCAAGGAAAAAAGGCCGGATGTAAAAATAGCTCTTTTCTGGCATATTCCTTGGCCGAACCCGGAAGTTTTTTCAACCTGTCCTTATCAGAAGCAGATTTTAGAAGGTATGCTTGCTAGCGATTTGATCGGCTTTCATGTACAAAGCCATTGCAATAATTTCCTGGAAACCGCAAACAAACTTCTTGAGTCGCGCGTTGATACTGAGAAATTCAGTATTGTGCGTTTCGGCAAAGAAACATTCGTCAGACCCTTTCCTATAAGTGTTGATGGCTATTTAAACCAGAGCAGCCAAAATTTAGATCTGGCTAAAGAAATAGACAGGATTAAAAAAGAATTTGAATTAGAGGGCAAGATCGTAGCGATAGGCGTCGACAGGATCGACTATACAAAAGGTTTGCTTGAACGCATGCTCGCGGTAGACAGGTTTATAGAAAAAAATCCCCAATACAAAAACAAATTTGTTTTTATTCAACTAGCTGCGCCCAGCAGGACGCATATCAAGCATTATCACGATCTAATGAACGAGATAGATGAGCTGGTAGAGAAAAAGAATTGGAAGTATTCGGAAGGCAATTGGCGTCCGATAATTTATCTAAAAAAGCACTTTTCTCCGGAAGAGATAATGCCTTATTATGCGCTTGCCGATATATGCATAGTTAGTTCTCTTCATGATGGGATGAATCTTGTGGCCAAAGAATATGTAGCTTCTAAAACTAACCTTAACGGTATATTGATATTGAGCCGTTTTACCGGAGCAGCTAGGGAATTAATTGATTCCGTTTTGATTAACCCATATGCTATTGAAGAATTCTCTGATGCCATAAAATCAGCCGTAGAAATGCCTCTTGAGGAAAAGAAAAAGCGGATGCAAAATATGCGCAAAATTGTCAGTGAAAATAATGTTTACCGCTGGGCAGGTAGCATTATTACAGAATTAACAGCACTTAAGAAAGCCTAAAATATGGATTATTTATACAACCGTTGGGTTAGCATTAAAGAAAGGTTCAAAAATAAATTTTTATTTATCTTCATTGATTTTGACGGAACGCTCGTGTCTATTGCTGAAACCCCGGCTAAAGCGCGGCTCTCCAGGAAAGTAAAAAATCTACTAAGAGAAATAGCGGGCAGTCCAAGTGCAAAATTAGCTTTCATAAGCGGCAGGATAATCGATGATATTAAAAATAAAATAGGCCTCAAAAATGTTATTTATTCCGGGAACCATGGCTTGGAGATAGAAGGCCCTAAAATTAAATTTAAACCGGTAGTTTCTCCGGATTTCAGAAAGGTCTTGGAAAAATTACGGGATGATCTGATAGATAAAACATCTTCGTTTAAGGGTATTTTAATTGAAGATAAAGGGTTTTCTTTAAGTTTGCACTATCGTTTAGCCGATAAAGAAAAAATACCTCAGATTAAAACAATATTTCATGAAGCAGTGATAATCCCCAGGGTAAGGAATAAGATCAGGGTTAAAACCGGTAAAATGGTGCTGGAGATAAGGCCTCCGGTAGAATGGGATAAAGGTAAGGTGGTCTTGTGGCTTTTAGCCAGGCAAGTTTTTGTATCCAAAAATTTGCCCGTTTTGCCTATTTATATCGGAGATGATCTTACCGATGAAGATGCGTTTAAGGCATTAAAAAATAAAGGGCTGACCATTCTTGTCGGAGAACCTAAAGATTCGCATGCACAATATTATTTAAAAAATCCTAATGAGGTCAAAGGTTTCTTAAAGAGATTATCCTTAATCGTATCGCCATGACAGACTTAATAAGGGCAAAGGAGCCATTTAGGTTTTGTACGAGATTGCATTTATCAGAATTAACTGGCTTAAGAGCAACGACCTTAGGCCAATTGTTAGCTCTTATTAAGGAAGTTCCCGGCTCCTGCGTTTATCATCATACCCACAGATTTTTGCAACAGCATCAGTATCTTTCTCCGGAGCCTCCTAATGACTTTGCTTACTGGGTAACTGATATTATCGGAGAAGATGAGCTTGGGGAAAGATTAGCTAGTATTGATACTATGCAGTATTCAACTATCCGGGATCTGCGAGAAAAAATTGCTGCAACTATTGAAAATTATTTAAAAGATAACCCGTTAGCTAAGCTGCAGTTTGCGCGTTCGGGCGAAGAATTTCATTTCATTAAGTCGGTTAGTTTTATTTTACCGACAAATTATGCTGCTTACGATTTAAAAGAGTTTTCAGAAATACTCAAGAAAATCACTATAGATTCGATCTATTTTCATATTTTTGAAGCGCGTTTAAGGTTTGAAAAGCCGACCAATGACTTTTCGTTTTGGATAGAGAATTCTTTAGGTGACAAAGAATTAGCTGGTAGTATTTCCGGATTTGATCCTTATACCCGTACTTTAGAGGATTTAAGAGAAACACTTGTTCGGATAATTGAAAAGAGGATATCGGGATAAATGGCAAGAATAGAAGAATATATTCCAATTGTAGGACAATCTCTTATTGATGATTTAGGACTGCTCGCAGAGAGATTAAAAGGAAAAGTTGTCCAGCATATAAACTCTACGCCTGTAGGCGGAGGAGTTGCCGAGATATTAAGCCGTATGGTTCCGCTTCTGAATGGATTGGGAGTGGATACGAAATGGGACCTAATAAAAGGCGGCGAGCAATTTTTTGAAGTGACAAAGAAATTCCATAATGCCTTGCATGGCAGAGCCGAAGAGATAACCCAAAGGGATTTTGAGGTATTCATGGAAACAAGTAAACAAAATATCGAAAACGTTGATACCTACGGAGATATCGTTTTTGTCCATGACCCTCAGCCGATAGTATTAATAAACAAGAAAGCAGCTAATAAATGGCTTTGGCGCTGCCATATTGATGTATCTAATCCCAATGAAAGAGTGTGGAAATTTCTTATGGATTTTATCGTTCAATATAACTCAGCAGTATTTTCTGCTCCATCTTTTTCCCGGAAATTACCCGTTAGGCAATTTTTAATTCCACCATCCATAGACCCTTTGGGTGACAAAAATAAAGAATTACCTCAGGAGACAATAGATTCGGTATTAAAGAAATATGGTATCAAAAAAGATAAACCCATAGTTACTCAAATATCCCGTTTCGACCGCTTAAAAGACCCCGTAGGGGTAATTGAAGCATATCAGAAGGTAAAAAAATATATCAATTGCCAATTGATTTTAGCTGGCGGTACTGCAGAGGATGATCCGGAAGGGATTAAAGTTCTCGATGAAGTCAGGGAAAAATCCAAGGATGACGCAGATATCCATATTTTGCTATTGCCTCAAAATGACATAGAAGTAAATGCGCTTCAAAGGGCCTCAGATATAATTGTTCAAAAGTCGTTGAGGGAAGGATTTGGTTTAACTGTGTCCGAGGCTTTATGGAAATCAAAGCCTGTTGTAGCTTCAAATGTCGGAGGTATCCCTTTACAGATAAAACACAAATATTCTGGTTTACTTTGTCATTCTGTTGAGGGGGCGAGCTTTGCCATAAAACAGCTTCTAAGCAGCCCGGGATACGCCAAAAAATTGGGAGAGAATGGACATGAACATATTAAAAACAATTTCTTGATTACACGTCATTTAAGGGATTACATCTTATTATTTCTTTCGTTGTATCACCCGGAGGATGTTATTCACTTATGTTAATTTATTAAAACAAGGGTTCGGAAAGCTATCTTTCCGGAGGATTCGGATGGTCGGGCCGCCATCTGGCTTTTATAGCCGGATGGCTTTATTCTTGAAAGGAGGTATAGAAAAGTGCGCATGATTAAAGTTATTTTCATATTTTTGATTACATTGGGGATTTTTACTTTAATTTTTGCTTTAAAGCATCCTTCAAGATAGGACAGCTTATTAAAGGAGGGATTTATGAAGCTAGGTGGGTGGATATTGATGATAATTGCCTGGACAACTATCTTGGGGATGGCTGTTTTTTGTTTTAGCCGGATATTCAAAAATAATATAACTAAGTAATTTTGGGAAGGAGAATGGAATATGGATCTAAATTTTGCACAGAATTGGCCTATTTATTTCGGAGTGGGAGGGTTCGCTATTTTTGCTATTTATGCAATAATTAATAGCAGGCAACTAGAAAAGAAAGACAAAGAAGCTCAGAATAAAGATAAAATTAAAAAAGAGGGGGATAAGTCGTGAGATTAGGATCATTAAAAAATGCAGTTTTAGGAATAGCTGTGACAATTTTGTATCCGACTGTGATAATCGTGGCAGGCTTTTTGATTTGTTTATTAATATTAAGATAATACCGAAATCATACTAAAGGCAATATTTAGTAAATAGAAATGTATAGAAGCAATATTTCACTTATCCTTTTTATCCTAGCCTACCTTTTATTCATTATTTTCCCAAAAAGACGGTCTCTTATTGCTATTAACGCAGCTGGTTTGTTATTGCTTACCAAAACACTCTCTCTTCCTGAAGCTATTGGCGCCGTAAATTGGAATGTTATGGGTATTTTTGTCGGGACATTGGCTATTGCCGATGTTTTTATGAAAAGTAGAGTGCCTGCAGTTATCGCTGAGATTATTGTTGATAAGGCACAGAATACCGCATGGGCAATTTTGCTTATCTGCGCCTTTACTGGATTTATCTCCGCGTTTGTAGAGAATGTGGCAACGGTTCTCATTATTGCCCCTATTGCTTTAACTCTTGCGCGTAAGATTAACTTGAATCCGATAAAGATGATGATAGCGATTGCTATTTCAAGTAATCTGCAGGGCGCGGCAACATTGATTGGCGATCCTCCCAGTATGCTTTTGGCAGGATTTACAAAAATGAACTTTGGTGATTTTTTCTTTTACAGAGGTAGGCCAAGCATATTCTTTGCGGTTGAATTGGGCGCTCTTGTTTCGTTTTTTGTTTTAATGTTTATTTTTCGGCAGGATAAGCATAAGGTTAAAGTTATGCCTGTTGAAAGAATCCATTCATGGGTTCCTACTGTTTTACTTGTTTTGTTGATAATTTTGCTCGCAGTTTCATCGTTTTTTGACACTGGTTTTACATGCGCTGCTGGAATAATTTGTATGGCCATCGGGATTATTTCATTATTGTGGGAGAAGTTGACGAATAAAGGAAAGGTTATTGAGCTGGTTAAATCATTGGATTGGGATACGGCGTTATTTCTGGTAGGTATATTTATTTTAGTTGGCAGCCTCTCTTTAACCGGATGGATAAATAGTATTGCTCAATCATTATCGAGCTTAATCGGAGGGAATATCTTGCTAGGCTACACAGTGTTTGTCTTTATATCTGTAATTATTTCTGCGTTTGTGGATAATGTGCCTTTTCTTGCAGCTATGCTTCCTGTCGCGATTCAGATGGCTGCAAGGCTTAATGTAAACCCATCATTATTTTTATTCGGTTTACTTATCGGAGTAAGTTTGGGAGGGAATATCACTCCAATAGGCGCCTCTGCTAATATTGTGTCCTGCGGATTGCTCAGGAAAGAAGGTTATGAAGTTAGGTTTAAGGATTTTATGAAGATAGGAGTTCCTTTTACTTTTGCCGCTGTTATTGCGTCTTATCTTTTTGTTTGGTTTATATGGGGCAAATAGTTTCGATGTCTGCCATCTGAAGGTGGGCACGCAAGAAACTTTATTTTGCAAAAAGTTACGAGATTTAAGGGCAAATAATACCGGACAAAACGGACAAATTGGTGAGGAATAAACTTTTTATGAGGATTAGCGCTATTTTTTACTGCATATAATTAATTTCAACCTTTTACAACTTTAAGCGGTAGTTAAAGAAAAATTTATCTTGATTTTTACGTAACTAGTGTTATATTAATGGGTAATAAACACTATAATGCCCCGCGCTTATAAGGTATTGCGCGGGTGTGCCCTTGTGGGCTAGGAGGGAAGATGAATCGTAAAGGCGTAATTTTATTACCTATTTTGGTGGTTTTAATTATTATTTCGTTGGCGCTTTCCGCGGGTATGTTTTATTTATACCAGAAAGAACGCGCGCAAAATACCCAGCTTCAGGGGCAGGTTGCTGATTTGGAGGATCGAGAGCGCCAAACTTCCGGCAAGCTGGAAGAATCTAAAAAAACGGCTGTGGAATTACAGTTCAAGCTGCAGGAAACCAAGTCTAAATTGGATTCTCTAACTGATGAATTTGCCCGGGAGAAATCAGCGCACACCGAAACATTAAATCAATTGGAGCAGTATAAATCAGATCTCCAGCAGCAAAAGTCCTTACGCCAGGACCTTGAAAATAAACTTAAGATTGCGGTTGATGAAGGTAAAAAAATAAATGAGCAGATAAAAATTATCCAGCAGCAAAAGTCCGAACTGGAAGAAAAAATTAAGAATACGGAAAGCGCAGGAAGCGCAGTTGAATTGGGCAAGGTTATAGTTAATAATGAGCCCGCGGTTTCTGCTAATAATTTTGCTAAAAACAAGCCCAAGCCGGCTGTTAAAGAAAAGGCAGATAAAAAAACAGCCCCTCCTCAGGCGAAGAGCTTAGAGGGGAAGGTTGCGGTAGTAAATAAAGAGTTTAATTTTGCGGTGATTAATCTGGGCAGTAAAGATAATGTTACGGTCGGGGATGAGTTTTTAGTATCCCGCGACGGCAAATCTATCGGAGTTATAAAAATAGAGAAGGTCCACGAATCTATGTCGGCAGCTGGTTTTGCTCCGGAGTTAAAAGACCTGATAAAAGAAAACGATGTGGTAGCACAGAAGGCAAAGTGAAGCCTTTCTTAATCAGGAATAAATTTGTACCCCGCGGTAAAATTACACTTCCCGGCGATAAGTCTATAGCCCATCGGGCATTGATCCTCAGTGCTTTAAGCTCCGGTAAAACAATCCTTAAAAATTTTCCATTTCATGATGATTCTTATGCGACCTTAAGCGCTTTAAGCGCCTTAGGAATAAAAATATTACGCAAGGATAAACAGGTTTTAGTCTTTGGAAGAGGCATGGGTGGGTTGATTAAGCCTGGTAAGCCGGTTTTTGTAGGCGACTCCGGCACCACCCTGCGTTTGCTCCTGGGTGTCTTAGCCGGCCAGGATTTTAAAACCAA
>JAHFFR010000041.1 GCA_023247825.1 Candidatus Omnitrophota bacterium | reverse complement strand
GGAACCAATGCGTATAATAGGTTGCGCCTTTGGCAATCGCCCATTCCTTCATGGCCTCGGCAATTTCATTTGCCTGCGCCAAAGTTATAGTCTTGCCTTCAGACATCCAGGTTTTAAACGCTTCCAAGGTATCTTTAGAGATATGCTTTTGCATAGTCTCCATGCTAAAGGTATTCTCCCCAAAATAAGAAGATGTCCTTTTCGGAGAATCGATCTTATCTAATTCAATGCTCTTGATTTTAAATAAAACTTTCTGCCTTATACTCATTTGTTCCCCCTTTGCCTGCCGGGAAAGCAAGCCTTGCATATATTAGGAATATTCAGTTTATTCTACCATAAGCAAAGAAAAATAAAAGAGGCATTCTTTGAGATTACCGGAACGCCCCTGTTCTTTAATTACAAGTAAAAAACATGCACTCCTGGTAACCTGTTTTCTAACCTATGGCTTTGGCTATCTGAGCCAAACCATGCTTCTCTAACCTATGGCTATTGCACCACGCTCTTCTGTCCTTATGCGTATACATTCCTTTAAATCCAGAACAAAGATTTTTCCGTCTCCGGTCTCACCGGTTTTAGCGCCTTTAGCAATCGCCTTGATCGTCGGCTCAAGAAAATTATCGTTTACGGCAATCTCAAGGCGGATTTTGCGTAAAAGATTACCGGTCTCCCTGGCCCCGCGGTAAACTTCAGTCACTCCCTTTTGCCTTCCATGGCCTAAGACCTCGCTTACAGTAAGCAGGTTCACATCTGCTTTATATAATTCTTCTTTTACCTCTTCTAATTTATACGGTTGAATTATCGCAATGATTAATTTCATGATTTACCCTCACTTTCTTTATCAGTAAATCACTCCGAAGCCTACTGCAAAAATATCGCAGAGATTTTTGCAGTGTATCGGCAAGGAGTAAAGTCACTATTCCAATATGGTATATGCCCGTTCACAGTGCTGGGTAAGGTCAAGTCCCATAGCTTCCGATTTATCATCTACCCTAACTCCGATAAAGATATCCACTAATTTGTAGATGATAAATGTCACTGTGCCTGTATAAACAGTCGTTACCCCCACAGTAAAAAGCTGTATCAGGAATTGCTTAGGGTTGCCAAAAAATACTCCATTGGCACCTGCAGAATTAACCAGCTTTGAGGCGAATAACCCTGTAGCCAAAGCGCCCCAAATACCTCCGACACAATGTACGCCGAAAGCATCCAAAGAATCATCATAACCGAACAAAGGCTTAATTGCGGTTACAGCAATAAAACAAAATACGCTTACCAATAGACCGATAATAATTGCCGGAACAACACTGACAAAACCCGCTGCGGGAGTAATTGCGACTAAACCCGCAACCGCACCCGAACAAACGCCAAAAATAGTAGGCTTACCACCGCGCATCCATTCAATTAACGCCCAGCTTAAGCCCGCGCTAGCCGCGGCAGTATTAGTCACTACAAAAGCATTTACTGCAAGGCCATTAGCTGCCAGCGCGCTGCCGCCATTAAAACCGAACCAGCCAAACCATAACAAAGCCGTGCCTAAAACCACAAAAGGCATGTTATGCGGCGCAGGAACATTTTTTTCCAGATTATTCCTCCTACCTAATACTATTGCCATAACTAAAGCCGCGATACCGGCATTAATATGCACAACAGTGCCTCCGGCAAAATCCAGTGCCCCCAAATTCCTCAACCATCCACCCATTCCCCAAACCCAATGGCACAATGGGTCATAAACAAAAGTTGCCCAAAGCAAGGTAAATATTAAAAACGCGGAAAACTTCATCCTCTCGGCAAACGCCCCGATGATTAAAGCAGGAGTAATAATAGCAAACATCGCTTGAAAGATCATAAATGCCTGATGCGGAATTGTTCCGGCGTAATCTGCGTAAGGGGCAAGGCCTACTCCGTTTAAACCAAACCACTGCAAGCCGCCCCAGAATCCTTTAGCCGGCCCGAAAGATAAACTATAACCGATCAAAACCCATTGCAGGCTTAAAACACACATGATGATAAAACATTGCATTAAAACACTTAAGATATTTTTACGCCTGACCATTCCTCCGTAAAAAAAAGCAAGCCCCGGAGTCATCAATAGCACCAGCGCCGCCGACATTAAAACCCATGCCGTATCACCTGCATTAATCATCTTTCCCTCCATATTTGACTACTCAATTGCGCAAGTTTAAGCCAAAAAAAAGACGCTCAAGCTAAGCAAATAAATTGCCTATTCTGAACGTCGGTGTTCTAGATATACAAGTAAAAAGGCGCCTATTTTGGTAACCTCTATCTAATAATTTATTCCCAGCCTTTCCTTAACCAATCTCGCGTAGACTTTGTTAATATGGCTTGTCTTCAGCCATCTTTCTATGGTTGAAACCGGAAGGTCAAGCCTTTTTGATAAATCAAATAAGGTATAACCTTTTTCTGATTTCATCTCAACAATCTTCCTGATCAATTCTTTGTCTACCATAAAATTATTAAATTGCAATCTCCCCTTCTTCGCCGGTGCGGATCCTGAATACATTTTCTATCGGATAGACAAAAATTTTCCCGTCGCCGATTTCTCCTGTCCTGGCAACGGATGAAATCGCGCTTACAATCTTATCTGCTTCTTCATTTTTGGCGACGATTTCAATCTTAACCTTCGGAAGAAAATTTACCTTAAACTCCCTGCCCCTGAACTGCTCAACCAGCCCTTTTTGCCTGCCATGGCCTTCGATGCGGGTAACCATCATCCCGGGATAGCCGATTTTTTCCAACACCTCATTAACCTCTTCCAATTTTTCCACGCGGATTACTGCTTCTATCTTTTTCATTAGTATCTCCTTAATCTTGAAGGGACGGTTCTCTTTAAGAGAACCGTCCCTATTTATCCTTAACCGTTAGTGGTATAAAAATTCGGATATGCGGGCGTTCCGTGTTCAGGAATATCCAACCCCTTTAATTCTTCCTCCGGAGAAACTCTAACTCCGAAACACTTATCCATTATCTTAAAAATAAGTAATCCTAATCCGAACGCCCAGGCAACACAGGTTAGCACTCCGATAACTTGAGCAATCAACTGGCCATAACCACCGCCATAAAATAACCCTTTAACTAAAGGAGCATTGGTCGTGCCCAGCCCGTAAGTGCCATCGGCAAAAAGCCCGACGCTGATAAGCCCCCAGACTCCGTTTACAGCATGAACGCTCACAGCGCCAACAGGGTCATCTACGCCGATATTCTCCCAGAAATAAACGCTTAACACGACTAACAAACCGGCTATGGCGCCGATAACTACGGCTGCCCAGGCCTCAATCCAGGCGCAAGGAGCGGTAACTGCCACCAATCCTGCCAGGCATCCGTTAAGCATCATTCCAACATCCCATTTCTTCGTTTTAAGAAAAACAAGCAGAATCGCCACGGCTGCTCCGGCTGCTGCTGCCAAGTTCGTATTTACCGCGATAACCGCAATCCTAAGCTGGTGCGCGGAAAAAGTTGAGCCGGGATTAAATCCAAACCAGCCAAACCATAAGATGAATGTACCTAGCGCGGCCAAGGTGATGCTGTGTCCAGGAATAGCTTTCGGTTTACCATCTTTACCATATTTTCCAAACCGCGGGCCAAGCACAATAGCTCCGGCTAAACCAACAAATCCGCCGATAGTATGCACAACTCCGGAACCGGCAAAATCCACATGGCCGATCCCGAAAGGAAGTTTGGAAAGCCACCCTCCGCCCCAGACCCAATGCCCGTATATAGGATAAACGATCGCCGTAACGGCAAGGCTATACAAAAAATAAGCTTTAAATTTCAGGCGTTCGGCAACCGCACCTGAAACAATCGTCGCGGCTGTCCCGGCAAAAACTAACTGCCAAAAGAACATCAAATATTTTCCTACATCATAAGTAGCTCCATGCAGAAACCAGCCTGATGTGCCAATCAGGCCCTTATAATCATTGCCCATCATAAAGGCAAAACCAAAAGCCATAAAAATCAGGGAAGCAACCACAAAATCAATGGTATTTTTTGCCATAAGGTTAGTGGCGTTTTTAGCGCGGCAGAAACCGGTTTCAACCATGGCAAATCCCGCCTGCATAAAAAATACAAGGAAGCCGCAAACCAAAACCCAAACATAATCTACCGGAGATTGAGGGTTAGCCGCCAAGGTCTCTGCTCCAGCAGGATCCTGCGCAAAAGCGCAAACCGCCATCCCCACCCCTAAGACCGTCAAACTTATCAATTTAAACATTTTTTTTAACATTTGGCCTCCTAAAAATTAACGTCCAATTGAAATGTTATCGTATCCGTAAGATTGCGGTTGTTATATATGTCATAAGCAAGTATTGCTGATATATCTTTGGTAAAAGACCAAGCAAAACCATAGTTCATCGCGCCGTAAGAAGATTGTGTGCCCTGATAATCAACGCACAACCACAACTTAGGGCTTATCTCGCACATTGTGCGCTCCCAGGCAAGCATTGGGCCGGCGTTATCGCGCAAGCTGTTTTTATCGCGCAATAATCTGCCATTACCTCTAAAATAACCGGCGGAAAACTTGCCCAGGTTAAGCTTACCTATATCAACGGTCTTGGCGGCCTTTAGATACCAAACGTCGTAATTTGTCCTGTGGCTTCTGGTGCCTATATCATACATACCGGCGACAATCGCGGGCATATCCACATTGCCTAACGGGCAGGTAAATTTTGAATAACCTTCAGGGATACCGAACTTGAAATGAAAATACCACGGGTTTGAATCATAGAAAGAACCAAACCCCTTTTTGTAATCAAAACCGGCTTCTCCCAAAACCTTATCCAATGGCTGCCAGAGCTTACCTAGAAGGTTATCTTCCGGCTTATCGGAAAGCAAGCTGAAGGTAAGGCCATAAACCTGCTGAACATAAATATGCTGGTCATAATTATCCGCGTTGGTCCCCTTGGAAGTAGTCGGAGTATAACTGTCTGCTGTAATATGTATCTTTTTATACGGCTGGATATCCGTGGAAGGCGACCAGATATGTGTTGAAGGTGTGGCGAATGCAGCTGTAAAAGTGAACACTAAAAATCCGATTACCAGAAACACTGAGTTTCTAAGGTTGCGCATCTCTTCTCCTCCCCTTTTAGGTTTATTTCTCTCAATAAAAAAGACGTTCTCTTTATTAGAACGCCTTTGTCGTATCTACACATCACTGTGTACTCTTTTGTACTTTCACTTATACAAGTAAAAAAGCTCGTACTCTGGTAACCTTATTTTATATTTCTTATAAGCCCTTCATGTAACGGGTAAATATCCCTGCCTAAAACGTAATGCTTAGAAAACACGGCTTTCTCTTTGGCAGCCTCTAATACTCTTGTTGCAATATGTTTATCCACGTCTATTCCTGCTTTACCCAAAAAATGCCGGATCACCGCTCTTCCGGAATGCTTGCCTATAACTAATTTTCTTTTACGGCCAAGCAGTGCCGGGTCAAATGGTTCATAGGTTAAAGGATTTTTTATTATGCCGTCCTGATGTATGCCGGACTCGTGCAGAAAGCAACTTTCCCCGACAATTGGTTTATCCGGCGGAATTTGCCTGCCCGAAGCTTTACTTACAAATTGTGAAAGGGCGTGAAACCCTTTTATATTTATATCGAGCTTGAGCTCATATATTTTTATGAGCGCCATTACCAGCTCTTCTAACGCAGCATTACCCGCGCGTTCGCCTATGCCGGTTACCGTTGTGTCTACGAAAGAAGCGCCGGCGTATATTCCTGCGAGCGCATTTGCAGTTGCCAAGCCGAAATCATTATGCGTATGAACTTCTATATCTATTTTTATAATTCTTAAAATTTTTTTTATTATATTAAACAAGCGAAATGGTTCCAGGATACCTACGGTGTCACAAAACCTGAACCGATCAGCGCCTGCGGATTTTAACGCCGTTATATATTTAATCAAAAAATCAAAATCGGCCCTTGAGGCGTCCTCCGCGCTGGCAATAACATATAATCTGCGTTTCTTCGCATAACCTATTGCGCCTTTTAACTGTTCAATTACCGCACGCCGGGTTGTTTTTAACTTGTATTTTATATGTATATCCGACACCGGCAACGAAATAGCTATAGACTTAAGGCCGCAATCTATGGATGCGTCTATATCTTTTACGAGCGCCCTGTTCCAGCCGATCAGCCTGACATTCAGGCATTTATCTACTATCCTCTTGATCGCCGCTTTCTCAATCCCAGCCATCGCCGGAGTGCCGGCTTCTATTTCTCTTACGCCAAGCTTGGCCAGGAGAACCGCGATCTTAATCTTTTCATCCAGGGTAAACTCGACACCGGCTGCCTGCTCTCCGTCCCGTAAAGTCGTATCCACAATTATCGGCCTCTTCAAAGCGTTCTCTCCTTCAAATGATAGAGTGGATTATTCAGCATAAAATTAACAATTATACCTATCGAAAATGCAACGGCTAAATTTCCGAAAATCAACGTATAGAGCCCGATGATCAAGGCCACGCTGAATTCTTTCGTGAAACAAACAATATCCCTGATCAGCGCCCCGTGCCTTATCCCGATATAGATAAGTGAAAGGCCCAATACCCAAAGGGGGATTAACCCGATTATATTACCGGCTCCCGTTTTAAAAGCCAGGGCGATCAGAATAAAAATACAGCCGGCAAATACTCCGCAAAGGCCGCTTCTTGCGCCAAAACGGTAATGCGCGGTTAGCCCGCTTGAGCCATGGCATAACGGTATTCCGCCGGATATTGCGCTGGCTAAATTCGAGATACCCAAAGATACACAGAGAGCTTTTGGGGTCACCCTGCCTGATTTATCTTTAAAATAAATTTGCGCAGTATCTTGTGTGGCGTATATAGAATTTGCCAATGTAAGCGGGACCTGCGGCAAAAAAAGCAGAAAAAAAGCCTGATATAAATCTAGAGAATTTCCGGCCGCGAAAACTACAGTGTTGTTAGGGAGCGTAAAGATTAGTTTTAAACCTCCCTTTATAAGTATAATGGCTAATCCTAACTGGATACCGCGGATTATCGGCCGCTTAAATAAACGCGCGATTAATTTATCAAGATTCAAGAAAGCAACGCCGAACAAAAATGCCGACATAAATAACCCTACCAAGGATAGCGTAGCTGCTGAAGCTCCAATCGCCATTGCCAAAGCAGAGGTGGCTTTAAGAGGCTGGACAGGAATAGGAATACGAAAATATGCCCCGGCTAAAATATAAAATAAGCCGGCAGTTAAAAATAAACTTGTGCCGTTTACTTTATTGATCAATATCAATCCGCAGGCAATCGGCAGAAAAGTCCCGATATCCCCCAGCGAACCGGTAAATTCAAAAAATAATCTTTTAATGTTTTTCCTATCCATATTTTTTTAGAGCATTTTTGTCCAGAAATACATTGCGTGATTCTCGCAGCCAAACCCAAACCTTTTATAAATCTTCAGAGCTTCTGTATTATCAGTCCTTACTTCAAGAGTAAGCTTACAGCAATCCATAGCCTTTGCCTTTTGTTCCACAGCCAATAATATTTTCGGGGCAATCCCATTATTCCGGTATTCAGGCAACACAATAAGATCATGGATGTTTAACAAGTTTTTGGCATAAAAAGTCGAAAAACCGATAAAAGACACTGCCAATCCGATTAATTCACCGTCATACTCCGCAAAGAACAACCTTGCTGTCGGAAACCTCGACAATTCTAAAATCAGCCGTTTTGCAATATTACTATCCAATTCCCTCTTCTGCCCCATAGGATCGTTCATATACGCGTTGATTAACCGAACCAAAGCCGCGCGGTGACCGGCAACTGCGAGATTCCCTTCAATAATTTTTACCCGGGCTGCGTCTATTATCATACAGGTTATCCTATAAGATATTTTTCAGCGGGTTTCCCCTCATTGAGCGCATCCAGGATTTCATCGATCGCCTCTTCACTTTCAATTTTACCATACCAGTAATTTTCCGGATAGACGACCATTGCCGGGCCGCAATCGCAAACTTTCAGGCAGCCTGTCATCGACATAACAACATCATTCATCCCGCGATCAGATAATCCCTCCTGCAGATATTGCAGGTATTGAATAGAGCCTTTCTTATGGCATACACCCTGTGGTTCGCCGTTAGCGCGGAAACTCGCGCATACAAAAATATGATGTTTAGGCTTTTCCATTAACCACACCCCTCTCCGTTTCCCTGACAGGCCGCAAGGCCGTGGTTTGGCTTCCTATAGCCAAAGCCACAGCCGCAATCTGGCGAACTATTTGGCTTCAGATTAAACTTTGCGCATTCGCACCCGCGCATAGCCGCGGAACCAGAAATATGATTACCGCGATAAATCGCTTCTAAACCCGTTTCTACCAAACCTGGTAAAGTAACTACTTTTACCCCCTGCCTGCTTAATGCTTCCCGCGGCGCGCGGCCGGCAGCCTCAACAAGCACAACAGAGCAATCCTTAAGTAATTCCGAAAACTTCAGCCATCTTCTCCCGCCATCCCCGCCTCCCGGAGTTTTACGCACAGTTATCAGCTTATAGCCACTGCCGTCCTTACCGTAAATATAAAGCTTTTCCGCCTGGCCTAAATGCATATTTACCAATACTCCCTCCCGGCTGGCGCAAGCCACATACGGCCTATCCTCTTTAGGATTAAGCGGCAGCGCGGCGCAAGACTGCAGCAATGAAATACCCTGAGGGTCAAGAGTTTCTCCCAACAAACCAACAGCGTCCGCGCGGCAGCGGGTACAATGGTCCATTATTCTGATAAATTGACCGGCTTGTTTACGACACCTGCTGACTATCTCCGCAGAAGGCACAGCCGCATTTTCAAATACAGTGCCGCTAACCGGGTATAATGGTATAGGATTCATAATATCCGCTCCGGCCACAGAAACTTTTTTTGCGATCTCTCCGATATGCCCTGCGTTAATTCCGGGAATGATAATCGAATTAACTTTAGCCAGAATTTTGCGTTCTTTAATCCCCGCCAAAGCTTCCAGCTGGCGGCAAAACAAAACTTCAGCCGCTTCTTTTCCGCGGTAAATCTTTGTGCCATCCCTAACCCAGGCATATATCTTCTCCCCGATATTCGCGTCAACCGCGTTTATCGTTATTGAGATATGGCTTATCCTTAATTTAGCCAGCTGATCCAAATATGGAAAAAGATTCAAACCGTTAGTCGCCACGCACAATAATAAATCCGGATACGCTTTTCTTACCAAGTGCAATGTCTCCAGAGTCTCATCCGCGTTAGCAAAAGGGTCTCCCGGGCCGGCAATTCCCACTACAGATATGTCTTTTCTGCGTTGCATAATTTTTTCCAGATACGCCAATGCCTGATGCGGGCTTAAGATAACGCTGGAAACTCCCGGCCGGCTTTCATTCAGGCAATCATACTGCCGGTCACAAAAATTACACTGTATATTACACTTAGGCGCCACAGGAAGATGCACCCTGGCGTATTTATGCCGCATCTTGTCGTTAAAACAAGGATGACTGGATAAATCTAACATTAGAAAACTCACTTTCTCACAAATAACTGTATCCTGTTGTTGAATCTTCCTGCTTCTGTGAAAGCAGGGTATTGACGATCTGGTCAAAAAGCCTCTGGGCACCTCTGTATCCGATATGCAGAATGCGCTGGCCGCCGATCCGGTCATGAATAGGAAAAAATACTCTAACCAGCGGTATGCCAAATCTCCGGGCCGCGGAATATCCTTTGCTGCTTCCGATTAAAAAATCCGGCTGTAAATTTTTCAATTCATCCTCCAGATCCATAAAGTCCGCGTCATCCTTCACC
>JAHFFR010000040.1 GCA_023247825.1 Candidatus Omnitrophota bacterium | reverse complement strand
CTGGGATACTGGGCCATATGCAACTCCTTTCTTCTGACATATTATATCAGAGTTAAGTGTTGCACTAGCAACTTGAGCCCAAGCAGCGACTGTTTTCTGCAATAAAATAGTCGCTGGCCCTATTAAAATTACTACCAGTAACCAGAACCAGTCTCTTGCCTTAACTTTAAAATCATCCCAGGCCATGGCCTCCCCCTGATACCCCCGGGAAAGCATGGCTTTATATACCTCTTCATTAAGCTGGACTGAACGGTTCCAGAGGGAAACAATATTCCAGGCCACAATATTCTGCCCGCTTCGATAATGCACCGATACACCGACCCGGCTTTTAATCGCCAAATAAGTATCCTGGATTATCTCCGCAAAAAGATAGATATAACGATAACACATTCCCAGGGTCATCACAAAAAGCTGCGGTATTTTAAAAATCCGCAGCACTTTAAGCAATTCAAAATGTTTGGTAGTAATACTTAAAAGCACGACAAAAGAAACCGAAACAACTACGCGCATAACAAAAATTAATGCCCCGTCTAAACCCTGTTGCGTAATAATTAATTTAAGCCCCAATATGCTAAAAGCAGCTAAAGTTTCACCGGGGCTGAAGATACTAAATACTGCCGGGATCGCAATAAACAAAGAAAACAGCGGGATAAAAATCCAGGTGCGCATTAGAAAAAATCCCAATTTTATTTTAGAAAATAATGCCAGCAGTAAACATAGCGCATAAAGAAAAAGTAATACCGGAATACTGCGGGTAAATAATACCTGGATAATGAAGACCAGGAAAGTGGCTGACTTCATCCTGGGATCCAATGATTGCAAGAATCCGGGCCCAATAGCATACTCCTGCGAAAAAATTGAATCCCTTAAGAATGACAGCGTTCCGATAATGGAACGTTGGATAAAATTACTGTTTTTCATTTAACGTTTAAACTTTAGATTTTACGGGATACTTACCGCAATTAAATTTTTCACCCTCGGGGCAATATTCCAACGCCTTGCATTTAGCTCCGGACTCGGAGAAAACCGCCGGCAATTTTTCTTTGCAGATATCAAGCATCTTATTTGCCAGCTGGCGTATTTCCCATTGCGCTCGCGAACAACAGCGATGCTCGAAAAAATGCAATAACTCCCGGCAATTCATCGTTACCGCAATTTTTGTTTCAGCTGCCTGCGGAAGCGCAAAACGCGCGTCCTGATTTGCCGCCTCTCCGGTAATATTATCCTGGCCCATAAACGAAATTAATTTAGCGTAACTTTGCTGAATAGCTGCCATTAATTTTTCAAATTCATTTTTTGCCTCGGGATTTCGCTCAATCGCCGGCGGGATAATATAATCGAAATCTTTAGCTTTTACATAACGCTGGCTTTGCTGGGAATAAGAAGCAAGACGGTGGCGCACCAGCTGATGGGTAAGCGCGCGGGAAACCCCCTCTATTGCAAAAGTAAATTTAACATGCTCAAGCGGGCTCTCGTGCCCGGATGCGACAATGCTCTTTACAAAGGCCTCCTGCTTTTCAATACTGGCCGGATTATCCAGGAAAATATCGCCTGCGAATTTCTCAGAGTAACATTGCCGGCAGGCAACATAAATAAGCGAGATCGCATTTTGGCTCATTTCCAATAATTGAACATTCAAATTAACTTTTGCCATTAATTAATCCCCCTTTTAATGATAAATACTCAGCTGCCATATATGAACTACGCACATAGGGGCTGCTTTCAATATGTAAAAACCCCAGTTTCCTGCCTTTTTCTTTATAATAATCAAATTGTTCCGGGGCAATATACTCTTTAACCGGATAATGCGCCTGGCTTGGCGCAAGATACTGGCCGATACTCAAGAAATCGCATCTAACCGAACGTAAATCATCCATAACCGCAGTGACTTCTTCTTCTTTCTCTCCCAACCCAAGCATCAGGCCGGTTTTTGTTTTAAGCGCCGGGGATGCTTCCTTTATTATACGCAGCAGGTCAAGTGAACGTAAATAATCCGCTCCTTGGCGCACTACCTGATAAAGCGATGGAACAGTTTCAATGTTGTGCGCGATAATCTGCGGCCCGGATTCTACAACAACCTTTAAAGAACTTTGAGAAAGTTTAAAATCGGGAATTAAAACCTCAATCGTTACATCCGGCGAATTCCGCTTAATAGATAAAACAGTTTTCGCGAAAATTCCCGCTCCGCCATCGGCCAGGTCATCCCGGGTAACACTGGTAATTACCACATGCTTTAAACCAAGCCGGGCTACCGCCTGCGCAACCCTGTTTGGCTCATCTAAATCAGGCTCAAGAGGCTGGGCTTTCCCGATATTGCAAAAACTGCACATCCGCGTGCAATTGCGGCCAAGGATTAAAAATGTCGCAACATTCCGCGAA
The DNA here is from genome assembly GCA_023247825.1 of Candidatus Omnitrophota bacterium. Taxonomy (GTDB): domain Bacteria; phylum Omnitrophota; class Gorgyraeia; order Gygaellales; family Profunditerraquicolaceae; genus UBA6249. Next base: position 7,864 of record JAHFFR010000040.1, on the reverse strand, counting down.
AAACATTCACCGATATTCGGGCACATCGCCTGCTCGCAAACAGTATCCAGGCGCAAATCCCGCAGGGCTCCTTTCAGCGCCGAACAGCTTTTAAGATTAATTTTTTTATTAAGCCACGCAGGTTTCATAGAAACGCGCACCGAAAGAAGATTCAAAGGCTTGGATCAATTTTTCTTCCAAAATATCTTTCTCAGGGATAAATTTTAATTCATCGGCAAGAGTAGTTACCTGCGCGGATATATCAAAAGGCAAAAATTTAAGATAACTGCGCACAAAACTCCAGTCAATGCGACAGGGAATAACACCATGCTGAAAAATAACCTGCCTTTTTCTCTTCTGGGCATTGCCCCCGATTTTCCTGCCGCCGATTACAATATCGTATTTTTCATGCGAGGCGCTGCAGAGCTGATGCGGCAGGCTGTAATCCTTAAAATTTTCTGCCTGAAGCGCAAAAGCAGGATTAAGCCCAAGCGATCTATAAAATCGCATAAGAAACCCGCAAATATCCCGGTAGGAAACAAACACCCCTTGCGGTTCCCCTGCATCGGATTTACTGCAAACAAAACTATAAGTTATCTCATCATGATGAAATAAAATTCCGCCGCCGGTCATCCTTTTGGCAATCTGAATTCCATCATTCTGGCAACGGGCTAAATCAATCTGGCTTTCAGGGCTCTGGGAAAAACCATATGTAAAAGAAGGCGCTTGCCAGGAGTAAAGGCGGAACACGCCAATTCCATCCTCTAAATATTGCCTGAAAATTTCTTCATCCAGCGCCATATTGTAATCAGCACTACAGGCGCCTGAGCGGATAAGCTTAAATGATTTCATATAATAATTAATTTTGCGGTTTCCAGCAAAGGTCGAGTTTTCGCGCTGCCCTTACCTCATCAAGGCGTTTTATCGGCATATTAACAGGCGCCTGCTTAACTAAAGAAGGATTATCTTCTGCAAGGCGGGCAATCTCAATCATCGTCTCGATAAAAGCATCGATGGTCTCTTTTGACTCTGTTTCTGTAGGCTCAATCATCAACGCCTCTTTTACAATCAGCGGAAAGTATATCGTCGGAGGATGAAACCCTTTATCGATTAAATATTTGGCAATATCCAGCGCATGCACCCCGTTTTTCGCCTGGCGCATTGCCGAGAAAACACATTCATGCATACAGGTTTTATCAAAAGCCAGGTCATAATAACTTTTCAGTTTGGCCTGGCAATAATTGGCATTTAACACCGCAATTTCAGCTGCCTTAATTAAACCTTCTCTACCTAAACACAGCATATACGCGTATGCCTTGAGAATTACACCGAAATTTCCGTAAAAAGGCGCAATATAGCCGATTGATTTACGGTAATTATAATCAAGCGCGTATGTCCCGTCACCGCACCTGATAACACGCGAAATAGGCAAGAATTCAACCAATTTTTGGCTTACCCCCACCGGGCCTGCTCCTGGCCCCCCTCCGCCATGCGCAGTTGCAAAAGTTTTATGCAAATTTAAATGCACAACATCGAAACCAATATCACCGGGCCGGCATTTACCGAGCATAGCATTAAGATTAGCCCCGTCATAATATAAGAGCGCCCCGACTTTATGCGCCATATCCGCAATCTCGCGAATCCGCGGATTAAAAATACCCAGGGTATCCGGGCAGGTCAACATTACTGCCGCCACTTCATCATTTAATTGTTTTTTATACTCAACTAAATCCATATAACCATCCGGGCCGGTAGGAATAACTTTAACCTCGTAACCTGCAATCGCAGCGCTTGACGGGTTAGTGCCGTGAGAAGAATCCGGAACAATAACATATTTACGCCGCGCCCCCTTATCCTTGTGATAGGCGGCAATAAGCATGACCCCGGTTAACTCGCCGTGCGCGCCAGCCAATGGCTGCATGGTAAAAGCGCTCATCGCGGTAATTTCACAAAGCAGTTTCTCTGTTTCATATAAAACCTCTAATGAGCCTTGCGCCAGCATACCGCCGCCTGAGAGCTGCGGCAATAAAGGATGCAACTGCGAAAATCCTTCAAAGCCGGCAACCCGCTCGCAAAATTTCGGGTTATACTTCATCGTGCATGAGCCCAGCGGATAAAAATTCGTATCTACGGAAAAATTAAGGCGGGACAAATTCGTATAATGGCGCACCACATCCAGCTCGCTTAAGCAAGGCAAGGGCAAAGCTGCCCCGCGGCGGTATTTTTCCGGCAAAGGCTTGGCCCCGCCAACGTCAACCAAGCCATAGGAAAACCCCCTGCGGCCATCTTTATGCTTTTCAAAAATTAATTTCACAGCACCGCCTCCAAGCTGTCAACAAACCTGCGAATTTCTTCTTTGGTCCTTTTCTCCGTAACCGCAACCAGCAAATAGTTATCCATTCCTTTATAAAATCTGCCCAGCGGAAAACCGCAGGCAAAACCCTTATCGATCATACGCTGCACTACTTCATCAGCATTGCGCGGTAATAAAATTGTAAATTCATTAAAGGTCGGGCTTGACCGCTTTACCTCTACGCCGGAAAGGCCCGATAATTGCTCTTTGGCAAACTCCGCCTTCTGGTAATTGTGCTCCGCTAATTCCCTCAAGCCCTCTCTACCTAAAAGCGAAACAAACACTGCCGCGCGCAAAGCGCAAAGCGCCTCGTTTGAACAAATATTAGAAGTTGCTTTTTCTCGGCGGATATGCTGCTCGCGTGTCTGGAGAGTTAAGACAAAACCTCTTTTTCCTTCGCTGTCAACCGTAGCCCCGACAATCCTCCCGGGCATCTGGCGCACCAATTCACTCTTTGCCGCCATAAATCCAAGGTATGGCCCGCCGAAAGAAAGCGGGATCCCCAAGCTCTGGCCTTCCCCTGTGGCAATATCAAACCCCATCTCTCCGGGAGCCTTTAACATCCCCAGAGAAACCGGATAAACCGAAGCAATTGCCAAAGCGCCAAACTTATGCACTTGCCCCACTACATCACTATAATCATCAACTGCGCCGAAAAAATTAGGATTCTGTAAAATAACCGCCGCGGTTTTATCATCCAGGTGTTTAAATAAATCCCGGCGGCTGCTCTGCCCATGCACGACCGGGATCTCCACAAATTCAATAGAAAGGTTTGAGGTATAAGTATAAAGCATGGTGCGGTAAATCAGGTTTACCCCGCTATCCAAGATAATTTTATTCCGGCCAGTATGCCTTACTGCCATCATCATCGCCTCAAACAAGGCTGTCCCGCCGTCATATAAAGAAGCATTGGAAACATCAAGTCCGGTGAGCTGGCAAATAATAGTTTGATATTCATAGATTGCCTGCAGCCACCCTTGGGAGCATTCCGGCTGATAAGGCGTATAAGCAGTATAAAACTCCGAGCGAGCTGCAATCGCATCAACTGCCGCGGGGATAAAATGATCATAGAACCCGGCGCCTACAAAATTGACCAGGCCCGTAGCATTTTCCAAAGAAAGCCTGCGTAAAATTTGCGTTACTTCGAATTCGGATTTTCCGGCCGGAATATTGAATGATTTCGGCCTGAGCGCCACGGGAATATCTTTAAAAAGTTCGTCAATACTTCCGGCCCCTATTGCTTTAAGCATCTGCTTAATATCTTCTTGTGTATGCGGGATAAAACTCATTTTGAAAGCCCTTCTACGTAACGTTGATAGCTTGCCGCATCCATAAGGTTTGCTTTTTCAGAGTCATTCGAAAATTCCATCGACAAAAAATAACCTTTTTCGTATGGCAGCTGATTAATCAATTCCGGATGCGCGGCTAATTCCGCATTAACCGATAGGACCCTTCCCGATAAAGGCGCGTATACTTCAGACGCGGCTTTAACCGATTCGACAGTGGCGCAACGTTTAGTTTGTTCCAATATTTCATCTTTTTTGGGCAACTCCACAAAAGTAATATCCCCCAAAGACTCCTGAGCATAATCAGTAATACCGACATAAGCAGTTTTGGCTTCAATGCGCGCCCATTCATGGTCTTTAGTGTATAAAAGATTTTTTGGTATATTCATTGGAACCTCCTCTTATTAATTTTATTAGGGACAGCGACTATTTATTTTAAATAAATAGCCGCTGTCCCTATATTGATGTTTTATTTAAAAAAGGTTTTTTGACAACCCTTACCGGAATTTCTGTGCCGGAATCTTTAACAACAAGCTGAGTGCCGATATCATAATTACCGCTAACATAACCCATACCAATACCTACACAAAGACTGGGAGAAAAAGAACCGCTAGTTACAATCCCAACACGCTTGTCCCGATCAAATATCGCAAAACCGTGGCGCGGAGCACGGCGGGAATCTGCCTGAAAACAAACTAAATGTTCTCTTGGCCCGTTCTCTTGTTCCTTTAACAAAGCATCTTTGCCAATAAATATTTTAGAGAAATCAGCAAATTTCGCAAGGCCTGCGGCCAAAGGCGTATGGTCCGTATCTATGTCCTGGCCGTAAAGAGGATAAGCCATTTCCAGGCGCAGAGTATCGCGGCAACCCAGCCCTGCCGGCTTAACGCGTCCGTCTTTAAGCAAGAGCTCCCATAATTTTATCGCGTAATCGTTTGAAATATAAATTTCATACCCCAGCTCTCCGGTGTAACCGGTCCTGCTTATTATGCAACGCTCTTTTTCAAAAACAAATTCCGAAAAACGATAATAGTTGAGCCCAGCCAGGCCGTCACCAAAAATATTTTTTAGCACATCAAGAGATTGAGGCCCCTGCACATCAAGCTTACCCATTTTGCCGGAAATATTCTGCAAATGATATTTACCCGAAAGATTTTTCTTTAAATGCTCATAATCTCCGGAAGTCGCCGCGGCATTAACCACCAGCATCCAATTATTTTTGTTAATACGGTAAACAACCAGGTCATCCAGTATACCTGCCTGTTCATTAAGCATAAAACCATAACGGCAGCTTCCAACAGGCATAGAGGTTATATTTTGAGTAACAACGCGGTCAAAACCGCTTAAGGCAGGATCTGCCTCAAGTGAAAACTCACCCATATGGCAAATATCGAAGACGGAAACTGCCTGGCGGGTATGCGCATGCTCGGCCAGAATGCCCTGATATTGAATGGGCATCAGCCATCCGCCAAAAGGGGCCATTTTTGCGCCAAGTGCCAGATGAATATTATAAAACGGGGTTTTTAACACAAGACATTTTCTTTAATTGGTTTAATCCGGGTGAATTCATAGATTATATCACAATTTTTAATTTTTACTTAAAAAAAATTGGTGGTCAAATCTATTTATTTTTGATTAAAAGTTTAGCGATTAAAAACACTAAGGCCACTACAATAAGAATACCAATTAATGCCGAAACGATATACCCAAGGCTTAAAGCCGATAACCCTGCTCCTTCCTGCCCCTTAAAAGCATAATCAGGAAGTGGTGCGCTCCATAACGATGAGAACTTGGCTAAGCCTTGAGGAATATAACCAATTAATTTCTGTATTTCTTCAGTTCCCCACTCACCCCAGGCAGCGCCTGCCTTAAAATGTTCGGGAAACAATAACCCCAGAGGTGAAAGCAATACCAAAACACCCAATCCAATCCACAGCTTAGCTATTGTCTTCATAATTCCACCTCTTTTCTCATTCCTAAAAGAACAGGATCCTGTTTCTGCAGGTATTTAACAACGAGTGCCGTCACAATTGCCTCAACCCAGCCAAATATCAATAGATGTTCGCCTGCCATTGCAGGTATGGCAACATTCAAGCCATAAGGACAATATAGCGATTGCCCGCTGGCAGTATAGTGCAATAAAGGCTGCAGCCCAAATTCGATCCCTGTAAATAGTGCCGCAAGATTTAAAGCGAAATATCCGGCTATTCCTGCTGCGATAATTCTTCTTTTGGAATTTTCAGGGCAATTGTAGCTGATCATTTTATATATGTAGTAACCTGCAAACGGCAAAACAAAAGCCATGTTAAAGCAATTTGCGCCTATGGCGGTAATGCCGCCGTCGCCAAATAATAACGCCTGGATAACTAATGCCACAGTTATGGCAATACAAGCTGCCCAGGGCCCAAGAAGTATCGCAACCAGGACTCCGCCCACAGCATGTCCGGTCGTCCCGCCGGGAATAGGGATATTAAACATCATAATTACAAAACTAAATGCCGCCCCGATTGCCAGCATCGGCACCTGGCGCGCGTTAAGAGTTTTTTTAACGATACGCGAAGCAGTTGTCCATATCGGCAGCATAACAAGATAAAAAAATCCGCAGGTTGCCGGCCCTAAATATCCGTCTGGTATATGCATATCCTCTCCTTTTTAAAATGAATAAACACCTGTCAAGACCACAGAATCATTAGCATCCGTGTTAGTCCCAATTAATACCCTCTGATAAGCCAAAAGAATTTGAATCTTATCGCAAGACCATCCAATACCAGGAGCTACGGTAACATAATTAACATTCGAAGAAGGCGTCCTTTCACTGCCATCTTTTCTATCACCTTGCAGGAAACCATTCATTTCCAACAAGAGATTAAACCCTTTGGGCAGAAAATATTCTACTCCAAAGTCATAATTGAGATAATTGGCATAGCGTATAGCAACATCATCAATCTTTGTTCTTTTGGGAAAACTATATATTGCATCAGCGTGAAAAATAAACGGCTTAAGTTTTTTGGTCATAATTACGCCAACTCCAGGATCCCAGGAACCTGCGCCCATTGAATCAGTCCCTAACTTATTCGGGTCTAAATGCTGGTATTTGCCGGTAGGGATTCTAAGCTGAACGAGGCCGCAAATATCAGGCACCCAGTCTTTTTCTTCAAACATACAGTATCTTGAGAAAAGGTAGCTGTCTCCGAAACCGCTATCCCGGGTTTTACCATCTGCATTTTTCAAATAATTTTCCTGATAGATAACCTGGCCATCTATTTCTAACCTATCAGTAAGCCCATATTGCATAAATAATTGCTGCTGATACTGATATTTCTTTTTGCCCTCAGGTAGGCTGTTATAATGGCTATCTGAATTAAAAGAACCTCTCGTTCTATTATAAAAGATAAACGGCTGAATGACAAACTTTCCTTTACCGCAGAGAGGCGCGGTCCAAGTAGTAATTGGGCCTGCGGAAGGCGGATTCCACTCTTCCTGAGCTGCGGATACAAGTGCCTCTTCTGCGGTAACGTTTCTATTTATGAAAAGAATAATAAAGCCTATTGATAATAAAATCAAAACCCTGCGTAACATTTTTACCCTCCTTTGTGCTATTAATATTATATTCGTGCTACTAATGGACAAAAAAATAATACTGGTTATTCAATTTCCTTTCCCGTTGTTGACATGCTAAGCGTACCATGCTTAACCCCTTTTACTGACTTTAAAGTATCCGCCAACTTTTGAGCCTCTTTCGGAGAACCCTTGACTGCGATAATTTCAAGACAATTATTATGATCCAGATGAATGTGCTGAGAGGAAATAATTACACCGCCAAAATCATGCTGAATATCCATAAGCTTATTGACCAACTCCCTTTTGTGATGATTGTAAATTAAGGTAATTGCCCCGACAACCTCTTCTTTTCCTTGCCATTGCTCCTGTACCAACTCTTGGCGGATTAAATCACGAAAGGCTTCAGAACGGTTAGTGTATTTCTTGCCTTTAATGAAACAGTCAAACTTTAACAGAAGATCTTTCTCTATTGAAACCCCGAAACGGATTAATGGCATGTTTACTCCTTAAACAATGTGTTACTAATTTTAAAATAATAGCATATCAGCCCTTAACTGTCAAGGCTTCTTTTTTCAAAACAAAGAAAACTATAATTGCCATTATTTCAACGGCAATACTGATAATAATTACAGCAAGTATTGAATTCTCATAAAGCAGGCCGGTCACGGCGCTGCCGATAAATATC
>JAHFFR010000039.1:9962-11109 GCA_023247825.1 Candidatus Omnitrophota bacterium | reverse complement strand
CCTAACACAGCCATCTCCGCTTCGAGGTTCTGGGGGGGGAGTTTATCTAAAATTAAGTCCTGCGGTGAATTTCTTATTTTTTTACTACCCAAAGCTTGACCGTCGCAGTTACCTCCGGATGCAGCTTTACGGGTACCTCATAAATTCCCAAAGATTTTATCGGCTCAACTAATTCGATATTACTTTTATCAATAGAAAACCCTTCTTCTTTTAATGCCTCGGATATGTCGTGGGTGTTAATGCTGCCGTATAATTTTTCTTCGCCCTGGGTTAAAGCGCCGATAGTCAAAGATAGTTCGCTTAGGCGTTTTTTAATTTGGAATGATTCCTCTTTAGCTTTTGTAAATTGCGCGGACTTTGCCTGCTGCTCCTGCTCCAATTTTTTAAGGCCGGCTGCTGTGGCCGGTTTAGCTAAATTGTGCGGAAAAAGAAAATTCCGGGCAAACCCCTCTTTAACCTGGACCACCATCCCTGAGCGCCCGACCTTTTCTACATCTTTATTTAGAATTACTTCCATCTTTAAGCCTAACGGACATAAGGAAGCAGGGATAAAAATCTTGCCTTATTAATCAACTCCCTGATCCTCCTCTGATGTTTAGCGCAATTTCCGGAAAAACGGCTGGAATTGATTTTACCTTTCTCGGTAATAAAAACCTCCAGCCTTTTTATGTCTTTATAATCAATGCTTCCTGTTTTATCCGCGCAAAACCGGCAGAATCTTTTTCTCACCGGGCCAAGGGCATCTTTCTTTTTCTTAATGATTTTTTTGTCTTTGCCAAAACCTCTTGTTTTAACCTTCATGTGTTTCATCCTCGCTTTCTGCTAACCATGCTGTCTCGCTGCTTGGTTCACCAGGTAATGCCTCTGTTAGATGTACCTCATTAGTTTGTCCGGCTGTTTTAGCTTGCCCCGGCGCGCCCATAAATTGCACGCGTTCCGCCCTGACTTCAATGACCGAGCGCTTTGCGCCGGTATTGTCCTCCCAGGTGCGCGACTGCAGCCTGCCTTCGACAAAAACAGCGCTTCCTTTATGTAAATACTGGTTGCATGTTTCTGCCTGTTTGTTCCAGACCACCGCGGTTATAAAACAAACCTCTTCTTTTAGCTCCTGGTCCTTGGTGCGGTATTTACGATTTACCGCCATGCG
>JAHFFR010000039.1:0-9862 GCA_023247825.1 Candidatus Omnitrophota bacterium | reverse complement strand
CTTTATGTAAATACTGGTTGCATGTTTCTGCCTGTTTGTTCCAGACCACCGCGGTTATAAAACAAACCTCTTCTTTTAGCTCCTGGTCCTTGGTGCGGTATTTACGATTTACCGCCATGCGTAGATTGGCTACGGCGGTTCCCTGCGGGGTATAACGCAATTCGGGATCTTTGGTCAAATTACCCATTAATAATACTTTATTATAGCTTGCCATATAAATTCCCCCTAGGCATCCATGCGAGTAAATAAAACTCTCAGGATATTTTCATTGAGCTTATAAATATTACGCACCTCTTTGACCGCTTCTGACGGAGCGCTAAAGGCTGCCAGATAATAAATACCTTCCATAAATTTTTTGATCGGAAAATATAATTTACGCCTTTCCGCCCATACTCCCGACTGGGTTATGGCACCGCCATTTTTGGTTACCGCGTCGTCAATCTGCTTAAATAACGTTTTTTTGTCTTCATCAGATAAATCAGGCTTAACAATTACCATTGCTTCATACTTATTCATTTCCACTCCTTCTTGTTATAAATATTCATGGTTTCGGCCATACCTTTTTCCACCCAGCTCATACAGCAGCCGGCGGCTTCTTCTTTTATTTCCCCAACTATTTCCTTTTCTTTGCGTAAAAAACCTGAGAGCACATATTTCGCGGCATCCCCTGAATTTTTCGGCCTGCCGATTCCGATACGCAGGCGGTTAAAATCCTGCGTGCCTAAATGCTCAATGATTGATTTTATCCCCCGCTGGCCGGCGCTTGAGCCGGACGGCCGGATCTTCATCCTGCCCAAATCTAAATCTAAATCATCACAAACTACCAGAAGATTATCCGGGTTAATTTTAAATTTCTTAAGTAAAGCCTTGACCGCGATCCCGCTTAAATTCATGAAATTCTGCGGCAGGGCCAATATTAAATTATGCTGGCCCGGTTGAGCCTTACCTACTAAAGCAAAAACTGAGCTATCCCTCTTAAAAGGAATTTTTAAAGAACCGGCTAAATATTTTACGACTGTAAACCCGATATTGTGCCGGGAGCCGGAGTAAATTAAACCGGGATTCCCCAGGCCAACAATTAACTTCATTTCTTCTCTTTTTCTTTTATATCTTGCTCCGGAGCAGCTTCACCGGGGACTTCTTTCTTCTCTTTGATTACCTCAGGCTCCTGCTTAGTTTCTCCTTCAACAGCTTCAGCCGGCGCCTCTTCCTTCATCGGAGCCACGACATGCAAGACAATTGCCGCTGGATCATTCAAGGGCTTAACCCCGGACGGAAAAACTATATCCTTTATATGGATAGCCTCGCCCATTTTAAGCGCGCTGATATCTACTTCTACATTCTTAGGAATGTTCGTAGGCAAACATTCCACCTCTACCTCCCAAAGCAAATGTTCCAAAGACCCGCCTTCCTGCTTAACGCCGACAGCTTCGCCCTTGGTCTCAATAGGGACATTAACTTTAATTGCCTCAGTCAGGGAGATCTCATTAAAATCCACGTGGATGATATCCTCGCTCACCGGGTCATGCTGGATCTCTTTAACTAAGCAGGGCCTAGCCTTGGACTTTTTATCATCCTTAATCTTTAAATTAATGATGGTGTTTTCTAAACGGTATTGACGCACCAGCTTTAAAAGCGCGCCCCTGGAAATTTTTACAGATAAAGCGTCCTTACCATGGGAATAGATGACCGAAGGCAGGAAACCCGCGTCTCTTAAATCCTTTGCCTTGGCCCTGCCCGCGCCCGTCCTTAATTCTGCTTCTAAAAATATCTCTTCCATTTTGTACCTTTCTCTCCTAATCGAATAGGCAGCTAATTGACTCTTCGTTATGTGTTCTTTTTATTGCTTCGGCCAAAAGGCTGGCCACTGAAAGTACCTGAATTTTTGCAATCTTTTTTTCTGCGGACAGAGAAACGCTGTCAGAAATGAATAATTTTTCCAGGCCCTCGCATTGGTCAATACGCTGGATTGCCGGGCCCGAAAGTATTCCATGGGTGATCGCGGCGTAAATAGTTTTGGCCCCCGCTTTCTTTAGTGCCTCAACCGCCTCAATAAGCGAACTGCCGGTAGCAATTAAATCATCGACGATAATCACATTTTTGCCGCTAACCTCGCCCATAATATGCATTGCCTCGGCCTTCTCAGGGGAAACCCGGCGTTTATCGATTATCGCCAGGCCTGCGGAAACTCTTTTGGCATAAGCCCTGGCCATCTTGATGCTTCCCACGTCAGGAGAAACAGCGACTAAATCTTTTAAGCTCATTTTAGATATATGATCCACAAATACGCCCACTGAAAACAAATGATCCACGGGAATATCAAAGAAACCCTGAATTTGCCCGGCATGTAAATCCATAGTCAGGATCCGGCTTGAGCCGGCGACGGTTAAAAGATTGGCGACTAATTTTGCGGTAATCGGCACGCGCGGCTGGTCCTTCCTGTCCTGGCGGGCATACCCAAAATAAGGAATCACCGCGGTAATTCTATGGGCACTTGCCCTGCGCAGCGCGTCAATCATGATTAATAATTCCATAAGGTTGTCGTTTGCCGGCGGGCACGTTGGCTGGATTATAAAAACATCTTTGCCGCGCACATTCTCGTTAATCTTGACGCGGATCTCTCCTTCGCTAAACCTGCCGACAAAAGCATCCTGTAATTTAACTTTTAAATCCTTGCAGATATCTTTGGCTAACTCAGGGTTTGCATTACCGGAAAATACCGCTAATTTATCCATCTCTACCCCTTCCTTAAGATTCTCGCCGGAACTCCCGCCACGACTGCCTTATCCGGAATATTTTTAGTAACTACCGAGCCGGCCCCGGTAATTGCGAATTTACCGATTTTTGCCGGAGCCACAATTATAGTATCTGAGCCGATATTAGCATTATCCTTAATAACCGTATAATTTTTCCTGATACCGTCAAAATTAGCCGTAACTGTCCCTGCTCCGATATTTACGCTTGAGCCGACATGGCTATCTCCGATATAGGAAAAATGTTTTACGAATGTTTTGGAACCGATCTTGGCGCGCACCATTTCAATGAAGTTGCCGGCTGTAACATCATCTTTAAGCTCGACCTCCTCCCTCAGGTGCGCAAAGGGGCCCACTGAACAACGTTTTCCGATTTTAACACCACTTTGAATTACTGTAAAGGGATAAATCACCGTGTCGGCGCCGATTTTTGTTCCGAAATCAATGAAGGTGGACGCCGGGTCAATGATCGTTACGCCGTCCTGCATTAATTTATCGTTAATCCTTTTTTGCATAAGGGAATTGGCCTGGGCAAGTTCCGCGCGGGTATTGATTCCAAGTGCTTCCTGGGCATCTTCAGCCTTTACGCCATCAACCAGATAGCCCTTCTTAGCCAAAATCTCAATTATATCGGTTAAATAATATTCTTTTTTGCGGTTCTGCGGCCGGACATATTTTAAATTACCCTCGAGTTTATCTTTTTTAAAAGCCATTATCCCGGTATTGATTTCTTTGATATCTTTCTCTACTTCATCGGCGTCTTTTTCTTCGACTATGCCGCAGATGCTGAAGTATTTATCGCGCCGGATCCTGCCGTAGCCGGAAGGCTTTTTCAAATACGCGGTTAACAACGTGGCATCGACATTATTTTCCAGATGGTAATCCAGGAGTTTTTTAAGTGTCTCGTTTTTTAATAGCGGGTTATCTCCGTAAAGCACAAGCACCGTGCCTTTAAAACCTTTTAAAGCTGATAAACCCGCTTTTACCGCATCCGCGGTCCCGATAAGTTTTTTCTGGATAACTATTTTTGCGCCTTTAGGTATAATTTTACGCACCAGCTCCTGCTTATACCCTAAAACCGCGACTACCTGTTCGGGTTTTAAACCGGCTGCCAGGTCCAGAACATAACCAAGCATCGGCCTGCCGCAGAGCGGATGCAACACTTTTGGCAGCTCGGATTTCATCCGCGTGCTTTTACCCGCGGCTAAAATTATTACTGCGATATTTTTTTTCATAAAGGATTACCCATACACGTCTTTTCTGTTACTAATACGCAAAACAAGAATCAAAATCTCGCGTTCCGATATCTTATAGATAACGCGGTAATCGCCCCAACGGTATCTCCAATACCCCTGAAAATCTCCTTTTAATGGCTTTCCTAATCCTTTTGGATCTTGTGCAAGATAGGTTTCAATACGGGTAAGAATTTTCTTAACCGTAGACTTGTCTAACTTCTTAAGGTCTTCCTCAACAAAATCAAGATAGGCAACTTTATACACCAAGCTGCTTCCTTAGTTCTGCTCCGGAAATAATCCTGGATTTGGAATCGTTAAAACGGTCTTTGGCAATTTGCGCATCAGCATAATCTTCCAAATAGTGGACTAATGCGTCGGTAACATAAAAAGTTTCGCTGCGATGTGTCGCTTTTGCCAATGAAACTAACCGGTTAACCAATCCAGCCGGTAAACGAAACGCTTTTAATAAAGTCATCTTCTCACTCTCCTCTCGCAATATAAGTATAACATTGTTATACAAGTATTGCAAGGAAGATTATTAAATTCTCCCTCTAAACTTTTTAGCTGGGACGCATGGATTCGAACCATGATAGTCAGACCCAAATTCTGATGTCCTACCATTGGACGACGTCCCAAAGTTATCCCAAGGCAGAACCAGAGTGTACCTTGGCCTTCTCCTGCGTGTAAGCCTCAAGGACTCTTTTCTGTAAATTTTCCCTAAACGGCTGCGTTATAGGGTGGGCAATATCCTTATGTTCGGCCTGGCTGACTGATGTTTCTTCCCCGCGTTGAGGGCTGGACTCAACCGGCAAAGGCGCAGCGCACTGGTTGCAATATTTACTGCGCAATTCATTCTTAAAAGCGCATTTCGGGCAAGGATGCTTTACTTTACGGGAAGGCATGGCAATAAATAAACCTGATGCGCCCTCAATCACCTTGATATCCCTGACCACAAAGACATTATCAAAGGTAACTGTGGCATACGCCTTTAACTTTTTATCCGGGGAATCTTTTAAGATTACCCTGACTTCGGTTGCATCCATTTCCCGCCTCCCTGCCTGCCGTCAGGCAGACCTGCTAACTAAACCGTAGAAGTTACGAAAATAGCCCAAGATTTGTGTTTTCTAGCTAACCTGCTGCTTAAATCTCCGGCCTGTTTGCAAGAATTGCAGAGCGCAAATACTGCCGGCCCGCTCCCGGACATCATTATTTTTTCTAAACCTATTGTTACAAGCGCGTTTTTAACCTGATTAACTACAGGATAAAGGCTCCTGGTGACAGCCTCTAAATCGTTAAAGAGGCATTTAGCATCGATTCCCCTGCCCTTTTTTAACAACTCGGAAGTCAATATTTTAGCATTACATTTTGGCATTGTCAATCCAGAAAAAGTATCAAATTTTTGGTAAATTAAGGGCGTAGAAACCTTGATATTAGGATAGACCAGAATAAACCAAAGTTTAAGCTTCTTTAAAGAGGCAACTGGTTTTATTTTATCCCCCCGGCTGCTTCCTAAAGCAAATTTTGTATCATAGATAAAAAACGGGACATCGCTGCCCAGCTTGGCTGCTAAACTCGCTAATTTTGTTTTAGATAAATTTAAGTTCCAATACTTATTTAGCCCTGAAAGAACGAAAGCCGCGTTACTTGAACCTCCCCCTAAACCCGCGCCGACCGGTATACGTTTCTTAATCTCTATCTCAAGCCCAAGATTTAAGTTAAATTCCTGTTTTAATAACTCGGCCGCGCGCCGGCAAAGATTAGTTGCGCCGCCTGGAACATGACGGCTATTACATTTAATCTTAATTAAATTATCTTTGCGGTTTTTAAGGATAATCGTATCCGCCAGATCAATACGGCAGAACAAGGTGCTTAAATTATGGAAATTGTCTTTGCGTTTATTTAAAACCTGTAAATAGAGATTTAATTTGGCGAAGGATTTAATAACCAAAGGAATGGCCTTAAGAGATGTTAGATAAAACTGCCTTCTCGATATCTGGGCCGGTCAGATTATATTCTTTTAGAAGTTCGCCGGGTTCGCCTGACTGGCCAAAACGATTGCGCACGCCTACGCGGAGCACTTTTACCGGGAAATTCTCGGCAACCACTTCATCAATACTTGAAGCCAGCCCGCCGATAGTATTATGCTCTTCGCAAACAATAATAAGCTTAGTTTCACGGGCGGCTTTAAGGATAATCGCCTTGTCCAGGGGCCGGATAGAATGCATATTAATCAGCCGCGCCTTTATGCCTTTGGCCGCCAGGTTTTTTACCGCTGAAAGCGCCTCGGAAACCATTATCCCGCAGGCAACAATAGTTACATTATCTCCTCCGGTTAATAGTTGAGCCTGCCCTAATTTAAACTCCCCTTTATTTTCAACGGTTGAAATTTTTGGCCGGCCTAAACGGACATAAAAAGGCCCCGGGCAGCTTGCCGCGGCGATTATCGCTTCAGCTGTCTGCGGCCCGTCGCAGGGGACAATAATATTCATATTCGGAAGCACGCGCATAAGCGCGATATCTTCAAGGGCCTGGTGGCTGGCGCCATCCGGGCCGACGGTAATGCCGGCGTGGGTCGCAACTATTTTAACATTAAAATTATTATAGCTTACGGCAAGCCTCACCTGGTCCCAGGCGCGGCCTGAAGCAAATACGGCGAAAGTTGAAACAAAAACCGTCTTGCCGCAGCTGGCAAGCCCGGCGGCGGCAGCTACCATATTCTGTTCGGCTACGCCAAAATTAAAAAATCTGTCCGGGAATTTTTTTGCAAAAAGATTAGTACGGGTCGAGCTTGAAAGATCCGCGTCTAAAACAACGATATTTTTATCCAATGCGCCCAGCTTTACTAACGTCTCTCCGTAAACATCCCTCTGATAAAGTTGCTCTGCCATTATTCCAGTTCCTTTAAAGCCCTCTGCGCCTCTTCCTCAGTAGGAGCCTTGCCGTGAAAGCCGATTACTCCTTCCATAAAAGATACGCCTTTGCCTTTTACGGTATGGGCAATAATTATTGCGGGCCTGTCCTTAATCGTTTTTGCCTCTTGGTAAGCAGATAAAATCTGCCGCATATCATGGCCGTTAATCTCAATAGCATGCCAGCCAAATGCCTGCCACTTGGCAGCCAATGGCTCAAGGCCCATTATATCCTCGCATTTACCGTCGATCTGGCAGCCGTTAAAATCCAGGATAGCGCAAAGATTGCCGCAGCCAAAATGAGCAGCTGCCATAGCCGCTTCCCAGATATTCCCCTCCTGCGTCTCTCCGTCGCCCAGTAAACAATAAACCCGGTAATCTTTTTTATCTATTTTTGCCGCTAAACTCATCCCTAAAGCAACCGAAAGCCCCTGGCCAAGGGAGCCTGACGCAGATTCAACACCCGGCGTTTTACAATCCGGATGGCCCTGAAGGATTGAACCCAATTGACGCAAGGTCAATAATTTTTCTTTTGGGAAATATCCTGTCTCCGCCAATACCGCATACCAAAGCGGGCAGCAGTGGCCTTTAGACATATGAAAACGGTCGCGGTCAGGCCATTGGGGATTGGCCGGGTCAAATCGCAAAACATTAAAATACAGCGCGGTGATTAGATCGGCGGCGGAAAGGCTTCCTCCGGGATGGCCTGATCCGGCCTTGGCCAACATCTGAATGATTAAACGCCGGATTAAACGAGCCTTGTCTTCTAATTCTTTTACGGTTAATTGCTTATTTGCCATTATTGATAAGCTTAAGCAGTTTTGCTTTTATCTTGTCCTGCGCAGGGTCTAGTTTCAGGGATTTTTCCCAATTTAATTTTGCGAAATCCCGATTGCCTAATTTTAGAAAAACTTCGCCTAAGTGGTCGTATATCTCCGGGTCGCTCATTAAAGAAGCCGCTTTTTCCAATTCATTCAAGGCTTCTTTAAATTTGCCTTTTTTAAAATAATACCAGCCTAAACTGTCAATGTAAGCGCCGTTTTCCGGTTCAAAACCCAGGGCTTTCTTAATCAAGTGGCCTGCCTGATTAATATTTTTATCCTGCTCCAGGTAGAAATAACCCAGAAAATTCAGGGCCTGGTGATAATCGGGCTTTAATTTTAACGCGGCTTTAAGCTCTTTTTCTACCGAAGGATAATCTTTTAAATCAAAATAAATGCCGGCCAGATAAAAATGCGCCTCAGGATCCGCCGGAGACATGCCCGCAATTAATTTAAAAATACTTTCCGCTTCTTTTATTTTCTTCTGCTGCAGGTAAATGGCGCCTAAGCTTTTGTATATCTCAATGTTTCCCGGTTCAAGCTTGGCGGCATTTTTAAGCGCAATGGTATATTCCTGCGCAGCCAGGCCTTCTTTATTCTGCGTTGCGTAAAGCAGCGCTAATATCGCGTGCGGCTCTACGGCTGAAGGTGCAAGTTCAATAGATTGCTTAAGCTGGGCAATTGCTGATGAGGCATCATTTTTTTTAATAAAAACTGATGCCAGGTTTAAATGTAATAAAGGGCTGCCCGGGTCGGCAATAAGCGCCTTTTGATATTCGGCAATCGCCCCATCCAGGTCTCCGAGGTTTTCGCAATAAACCCCAACAATATAATGGCTTAGCCCTTGGGCGCTTTCTTTATCTGTATCTAAGGCCTGCGCAGGATAGATAGCCAAAGCCAATGTAAGGCAGAAACAAACTGCAAAAAAATTTCTAACCTTTACCACCCCATGCTCTCTTTTTCAAATGACGAAGACGGCGGCGCAATTTCTTGCGCTTATGGGTCTTGATCTTCTGTCTTTTTCTTTTCTTTCCGCAAGGCATGACTGTTTCTCCTCTTAATAAATGACTTTGTTCAACGGGTATTCGATAATTCCCTGGGCGCCGGCTGCCTTTAGCGCGGGGATAAGTATCCTGACGACTTTCTCGTCGATAATTGTCTCGATAGCAAACCATCCGTCATCGCTTAAGCCGGAAATCGTAGGCTTCTTTAATGCCGGCAGCTTTGCCAAAACTGCCTTGAGATTTTCTTTTTTTACATTCATCTTTAAGCCGACTTTTTCTTCAGCAGAAATTGCCCCTTTTAAAAGCATGGCAATCTGCTCCATTTTAGCTTTCTTCCAGCTGTCTTTATAAGCGCTTTTATTGGCGATGAACTGGGTTATCGACTCACAAAGAGTGGCAATCTCAACTAATTTATTTGCCCGCAGGGAACTGCCTGTTTCAGTCAGCTCGACAATCGCGTCAGCTAAGCCCGCGCTGACTTTGACCTCCGTGGCACCCCAGGAGAATTCAACCTCAACTTTAACTTTATTTTTTTGAAAATAATCTTTGGCTACACTGACTAATTCGGTTGCAATCCGCTTGCCGTTTAAATCTTTGACATTCTTGATACCGGAATCCTGCGGAACGGCTAAAACCCATCTTACTTTATTCAGGCTCTGCTTGGAATAAGTTAAATCCGTAATCCTGACTACATCGGATTTATTCTCCAGTATCCAGTCATTGCCAGTGATTCCGCAATCAAGGGCGCCATCCTGGACATAACGCGACATCTCCTGGGCCCGCAGCAGGGTCGCCTGAATTTCGGCATCATCTATCGACGGGAAATAAGAACGCGAATTAGGAAGGCTTGCGTTAAATCCCGCCTTTTTGAGCATCTTGAAAGTGGATTCCTGAAGGCTGCCCTTAGGAAGCCCTAATTTTAAAATTTTACCTTTCATCTGGTTTTCCTTTTTAATTAAAATAACAGAGGAATTTATTATAACGGGATTAATATATATTGTAAAGTAAAAATATTAACCCTGTGAACGCAAATTAAAAATGTCAGGTTTTTTGCAAATTAAGAATGTCAGTATTTTACGGTTAAAAGCTCTTCTCTTGTAAGCTTTGCTCTTTTCTTTGGTATTGGCTTATTTTTCAGTT
>JAHFFR010000084.1:1755-2951 GCA_023247825.1 Candidatus Omnitrophota bacterium | reverse complement strand
GATAATATCTTAGATCCCTTCTCCGTCACCAATTTTCCTGCCTAAATGGGCTTCCTTCTGCACCCAGATCTCATCAAGGAACTCTCCCTTAAGATACGCCTGAGTAAGAAGCTCTCTGGGTTTTTTAAAAATTTCATCAGCCGCGTCTGCTTCGATAACAATGCCATTATAAAGAAAAATAACATAATCCGCAAGCTTCATCGCCTGTTGGATATTATGCGTTACGATAACAATAGTATATTCCCGCCTTAACTCAATAAGCTTCTTTTCAATACGCTCTGATGAAGACGGATCCAGCGCTGATGTAGGTTCATCGCAAAGGATTATTTCCGGCTCAATCGCAAGCCCGCGGGCAAGGCATAAACGCTGCTGCTGCCCGATAGAAAGCTTGAAAGCAGAAGTATTCAACCTGTCCTTCACCTCATTCCAAAGGCTTGATTCCTGCAAATAATGCTGAACAGTCTCATTTAACTTCTTTTTATCCTTTACCCCATATATCCTTAATCCGTAAGCCACGTTATCATAAATAGACATCGGCAATACCTGGGGTTTTTGAGAAAGTAATCCCATTTTTTTCCTTAAATGAGTAACCTCAACCTTAGGGTCAAATATATTCTCTCCATCAACCAAAACCCGGCCGCTAACCTTTATTTTATCCTGTAAATCGATTAAGCGATTAAGTGATTTTAAAAAAGTTGTCTTTCCGCAGCCCGAAGGCCCAATAACCGCAGTTATCTTCTTATCCGGTATGTCAATGCTGATATTATTTAGCGCTTGCTGCTGTCCATACCATATGCTTAGGTTCTTTACGCTTATGTGCGTCTTTAATTCCATAGTTTTGCCCTCTTATTTGATGGTGTGCCTGGTAAATCTTTTAGATAAAATCCTGGATAATATGCTAATCGATAAAATCATTATCGTTAATACCAGAGCGGAAGCATAACCGCGCTGCTGCACCTCGGGAAAAGGCGTACCTAGCTGAAAAAATATTGCCAAAGGCAGAGTTGCTACCGGCTTAAATAAAGAATACGGTAACGAATCAGTAAAGCTGGCGGTAAATAAAACTGACGCGGCATCTCCAATGCCCCTTCCAAAGGCAATCAATACCGCAGTCAATATTCCGGGTAACGCCTGCCTAAAAACTATTTTAATCGCGGTTTCCAGTTTTGTTGCCCCCAAAGCAAGAGATGCCTCCA
>JAHFFR010000084.1:0-1655 GCA_023247825.1 Candidatus Omnitrophota bacterium | reverse complement strand
AATACCGCCATTGTTTCCCCAAACGCGCGGGACAATCCTAAAATTATTGCCGCAATAATACCCGGCCTTGCTTTCCTTAAAACTATATATTTTATAGTTTGCCACTTAGTTGCACCCAATGCCAATGAAGCCTCTCTTATCTCAAGAGAAACCGTGTTTAATACCTCCTCTGCAACAGAAATAATTATCGGAAAAGCCATTACCGCCAAAACAATACCCCCGCTTAAAGCGGAAAAACCGGTATAATTATCTGAAACAAATGGAAAAAACGGTAATTTTTCGCTAAAAAACGGCATAAGATAATCTCTGACTAACGGGACAATGGCAATTATTCCCCAAACGCCATAGATTACCGGTGAAATTCCGGCAAGCAAATCAATTATCGGCTTGGCAAATTCACGCACTCGCCTAGGGGCGTATTCTGAAAGATATATCGCCGTCAAAATGCTTAAGGGGACCGCAATGATTATTGCAATAGCCGTTACCCAGAGCGTACCGGTAATAAAATTACTTAAGCCGAATTGGCCTTGCGTAGGATGCCAGGTGCTTGAAAAAAGCAGGTCTTTTAAACTTATTATCGCCAATATCGCCCTGGATCTCTGATATAAACCAAATCCAATCAGGAGGACGAGGATAAGCACAAAAAAACATAATCCAAACATAATCTTGCGCGCAAGATTATCCTGCTCCTGCCTGCCAAGGGCAAGAAATTTTATTATACTCAAAACTTTTTTTTCTTTTTTGGAGAAAATCATATTTCTATTTTATCATAAAAGAAATAAAGGGGGAAAAATAATACCACTGGAATTTTCCCCCTTTACGCCCCTACTCTAGGCTTTTTAATATTTTTTCTCTTTCTGCTTCAGGCAAAGAGAGGCTTGCCCCTATTTCATCCACAACCTTTGCCCCTTCATCAGAAAGGGTAAACTCAATAAACTCCTTCACTAAACCAGCGGGCTTACCCTTAACAAAGAAATAATTCTTTCTTGTAGCAGGATACCTGCCGGCCCTTATGGCTTTAATCGCTTGCTCGCGTGTCTGGTAAACTTCATCGGGATCAGCAATACCGTTCTCATTAGAATCAATAGGCACCAGCCTTGCCCCGCTGACTACAGAGCCTTCCCGGGTAAAAACATAGCTGAAGTTATTAAAACCGACACCGATGGGGTCCCGTTTTGCCGCCTCAAGAAGGCCGGGATCGCCATAAATACCCACACCTCTTAGGTCCTCCTGTTTTTTATCTAAATAAACTGCCCAGCTTTGCGCGGCTCCGCAGGAATCAGAACGGGTATAGAGATGTATCTTTTTATCTGCCTTGCGGCCGATTACCTGATCCCACGTAGAAATTAATCCGCTGATATAGATGTCAACCCAGGTTTGTTTTTTTACACCTTTCTTTAAAAGATCCGCCAGAACCGGATTTTTATCACTAGTTACCGGAAATACAGCGTCATGCAAAATATATACCGGCACAATGCCCTTTTTTATTTCCGCAGGATCCGGATCGCGGGAAACCATTCCAATATCAACCAAACCGGCAATAGCATCTGTCGCGCCTTTACCCGCGCCGCCGGCTGAAACATCGATTTTTACATTCGGATATTTTTTTTCAAACGCTTCAGCCCATGCCACTGCCGTAGGATAAATCGCCCAGG
>JAHFFR010000007.1:38172-47793 GCA_023247825.1 Candidatus Omnitrophota bacterium | reverse complement strand
ATTGAAAAAGAACAGCCCTTGCAAAAAGAACTGGCATCATTTGTTGATTGTGTCGTTAATAAAAAGGAACCCCTGGTTTCAGGCCCTGTCGCCAGGGAAGCCCTGGCAGTTGCCCTGGAAATCCAAAAACAGATATGGCAAAAATAAAAAAAATCTTTATTATTTGCGGGGAACCCTCCGGCGACCTCCTGGCCGGAAACCTTACCGAAGCAATTAAAAAACTTTACCCCTCAATAGAGATTTCCGGCGTGGGAGGAAACTGTTTAGCCAAATCCGGCTGTAGGATCTTTTATAATATTAAAGAACTCTCAGTGATGGGGTTTTTTGATGTCCTGAAGAAACTGCCGAAATTCCTAAAACTAAAAAAATTAATCCTGGAAAAAATTAATACCGATAAACCCGATGCTATAATCTTTGTTGATTTTTCCGGTTTTAATTTACGCTTGGCAGGCGCCATCAATAAGCGCATACCTGCCATTTACTATGTCAGCCCGCAGGTCTGGGCCTCAAGAAAGGGCAGGGTAAATTGTATAAAAAAATTTATCGCGATGATGGTTGTGCTCTTTAAATTTGAAGAAGAATTTTACAAGCAACAAGGAATGCGGTCCTTCTGCGTAGGGCATCCTCTGGTGGACTTAGTAAAACCTGTCTTGGGAAAACAGGAATTCCTGGATAACTACCGGATTTCTCCTTCCAAAAAAATTATCGCCCTGCTCCCCGGCTCACGCAAACAGGAAATAAAATTAATCCTGCCTTTAATGCTTAAAAGCGCGCGGCTTATAAATAAAACAATCCCCCAAACGCAATTTATTATCGCTAAATCTCCTAATGTAGATACACAGATATACCAAAATGAGTGTAAAAAGTTTGACCTGGATTTAAAAATCGCCGAAGGTTTAACCTCTGATTGCCTGAATATGGCAGAAGCAAGCATGGTCTGCTCGGGGAGTGCGACTTTAGAAGCAGCAATCATAGGAAAACCTTTTGTAATCGTATATAAAACCAACCTGTTTAACTACCTGCTTTACCGGCCGCAAATTAAAATTCCTTACATCGGCATAGTTAATATCGTAGCAGGTAAGAAAATAATCCCGGAGTTTATCCAGTTTGGCGCTAGCCCTGAAAGAATCGCTGAATCGGTTATCAATCTTATACAAAATCCCGGCCAAGCCAGCCAAATGAAAGAAAACCTGGAAACAGTAAAAGCTGGCCTCGGGCAGCCTGGCGCGGCAGAGCGCGCCGCAAAGCTAATCCTTGATTTTATCTATCCTTAGCCATCCTTATTCGTTCATCAATCGGCGGGTGATCAAAAAAGAAGAACTTGATCAGCGGATGCGGGTTTCTATCGGCAAGATTTTGCTCGGCTAATTTTTCCATTAACGAAATAAATGCCTCTTTTGCGCAAGTAATTTTAAGCGCCAAATCATCAGCTTCTCTTTCAAAAAACCGGCTGACAAATGCCTCCAGCGGCTGCATTATAATCCCAAACAATATAAAATAAAGAAAAATCAGAGGAAGGCCGGCAAGCTGGATAAGAGAGTTTAATTTGAATATGCTCAAAGCATTTCCGCTGGTCCTAAAAATCAGGTAAAATAATCCCAGGGTAACCAGAGAATTTACCGCAATCAATTTTAAAATATGGCCAAGCCGGTAATGGGCAAATTCATGCGCTAAAATTACCTCAATCTCATCGTGGCTGTATTTATCTTTTAAGGTATCTGCCAAAAGTACGCGTCTAGTTTTACCCAGTCCGGTAAAGGCAGCATTAGCTTTAAGTGTCTTCTTACTTAAATCTATCTCAAAAACATCCAAAATCACGACCCCCATTTTTGCTGCCAGGTTAAGGATTCTCTGGCGCAAGATCTCATCTTCTAATTTTTTGTATTTAAAAAATAGCGGGATTATCAAAATCGGCGTTAACTTGGCCAAAACTATGCTAAAGATTATCCAGAAGGCGGAAATTACCAGCCACCATTGGTTAAACCTGCCTAAAACCCAATAAAAAGTTAAAATAAGGATCAAAGAGATTGTATAGGCTAACACCGCGCCTTTTAACTGATCAAGCTGCCAGGCCCCTATTTTTTGCTTAGTCAGATTAAATCTATGTTCCAATATAAAACTGGAATAAAAATTAAATGGTAAATTTAACAGATAATAAAGAAGCGAGATGGCCAAAAAAAATACAGGGCTTAAAAGATACTTTGGCAGGCCGCTACTTTTTAGAAAAACCTCCAGGGATAAAGAAAGCCCTGATCCTAAAAAAATTAGAATCAGGGCTATACTATAAATTATATCTATGATGCTTAAAGCATACTTCTGCCGGGAATAACTTTTGGCCGCGCCAGCCATTTTATTTTTTAGCTGTTTTTGCCAGCGGCGCGACATTAATAAACGTGCGCACCTTTCCGTGGCTGGTCTTCTTGCGGGTAAAATAAACTTTACCCGGGCAACGGGCAAATAATGTTCCCGGGCCGCGGACATTTACCCCCGCTTTGTAAGTATCGACCCCGCGCACAAGGATTTCTCCTGTCTTAACAAGTTTCCCGCCGCTTGATTTTAATGCCTTATCTTTTTTTGGAGTAGAAAAACCGCCTATCATTTTAAATTTCCTCCTTTAAGTTTTAACCAAGGGAAATAATCTACCATAAATTTGCTAATTAAGCAATACCTCTTCATCCTTATCCGGAATATGCGCCTCCAGGCCCCTTTGAGCCAATATATCGGCAAGGATCTGCGACTGCTCGGGTTCTCCGTGCACAAGAAAAATACGCTTAAGCGGAAGGCATCCTGAAACAAATTCCAATAATTCCGCCTGGTCGGCATGGCCTGAAAAGGCATTGATCACCACCACTTCGGCATTAAGCTCATATTCTACCCCGAATATTTTTACAAAAGGATCTTTCTCAACAAGTTTTCTGCCCAGAGTGTCCTGTGCCATATAGCCGACAACTAGGATCATATTGCGCGTATCTTCGATATTATTCTGCAGGTGATGCAGTATCCTTCCGGATTCACACATACCGCTGCCTGCAATAATTATCATCGGGCGCCTATCGGTATTTAGCGCTTTGGACTCCTGCTGCTGGCGGATAAAACGCAAATTCAATAATTCAAACGGATTATCCCCCCTGCTGAATGCCTGGCGGGTTTTTTCATTTAAAAAACTCAAATGGTATTTAAAAAGATCAGTGATGCTGGTAGCCAGCGGGCTATCCACATAAATAGGCACCGATGGGATTAACTTTTCTTTGAGCAGTTCGTTCAAAAAGTAAATTACCTCCTGCGTGCGCTCAAGAGTAAAAGAAGGAATGAGCACCTTTCCGCCTCTTTTGACCGCGCGGGAAATCGCTTCTCTCAGTTTTGATTGCGCCTCATCAATCGGCCGATGCAGTCTGCCGCCATAAGTAGATTCCAAAATTAAATAATCCAGGCCCTTAGGAATTACGGGATTATCTAATAGGGGCAGGTTTTTCCTTCCTAAATCCACAGCATAGCCTAAACGCAGGGTTTTTTCTGAATTTTTGATATCTAAAATAATTGTCCCTGAGCCTAAAATATGCCCGGCATCAACGATCGTAACACAGATATCCTTGGCAACACAAAACCTCTGGTTATAGGAAATAGAGCGGAAAATTTTGGTGGCGCGGCTTGCCTCTTTTGCCGTATATAACGCTTTGCGCAGGGGCAGATTCAAGCGCCTGTTAATTTTATTTACATAACGCACATCTTCTTCCTGGATCTTTCCTGAATCCACCAGCATAAGGTCTGCCAGGTCCTTGGTCGCGGAAGTCGTGTAAATTTTACAACGTAGCCCCTGTTTGATTAAATTAGGGATATTGCCGCAATGGTCAATATGCGCATGCGATAAAACCATGGCTTTAATTGTGCGCGGATTATAATCAAAGGTGGTATTTATCTTATAAAAAGCGTCGCGATGGCCCTGGAAAAGCCCGGCATCCAGAAGGATCTCGGTGCTGCCGGCAGAGATTAAATGGCTTGAGCCGGTAACGGTACGGGCGCCTCCGAGGAATTTTATTTTGACTGAAGAAGAGCTCATCTATCGTAGGTAGAGTAAAAATACGGAGTGTGCGCCATAAACTCTGCGGCACAAGTATCGACAAGCTTAAAATCAACGGTTATGCCCATGGATTTTCTCAAGCTATAAACCCCTGCTTCATCCAAGGACAAGAGCTTGGCCAATTGTTTATCGCTAAATCCATGCTCCTTGGCTTTTTTAAGCAGCTCCTGGGAAATACCGCCCTTATTCTTAAGCAGCTGGCGCTCGCAATCAATAATTTCCTTGATATTGTGCAAAAACCAGCGGTCAATCTTAGACAGCTCATGAATTTTTTCAATATCCATATCAGCGCGAAAGGCATCCCCGATATAAAAAATCCTCTCCGCGTTAGGCTGCTTTAATTTCTGGCAGATTTTATCCAGAATTTCATTGTTAATTTTAATATCCGGCGGATTAAAAGTGAGGCTTTCTAACCCGAATTTCTTAATTTCTAAAGACCGCAGGCCTTTCTGCAGGGCCTCTTTAAATGTCCGGCCGATAGACATAGCCTCGCCGACTGACTTCATAGAAATACCCAGCGTATTATCCGCCAAAGCAAACTTTTCAAAAGTAAAGCGCGGTATCTTTACTACGCAATAATCAATCGCCGGCTCAAAACAGGCAGGAGTCGAACGGGTGATATCATTCGGGATTTCATCCAGGGTATATCCCACGGCGAGTTTTGCGGCGATTTTAGCAATAGGAAAACCCGTGGCTTTTGAAGATAAGGCTGAACTGCGCGAAACCCGAGGATTCATCTCAATAACTACCATTCTGCCGGTCTCGGGATGCACCGCAAATTGGATATTAGAGCCGCCGGTTTCAACGCCAATCTCGCGGATACAGGCAATAGCAGCATCGCGCATTTTTTGATACTCTCTATCAGTTAATGTTTGAATAGGGGCAACCGTAATACTATCCCCGGTATGTATGCCCATAGAATCAAAATTTTCAATAGTGCATATTACCACAACATTGTCTTTTAAATCCCGCATAACCTCCAGCTCAAATTCTTTCCAGCCGATTACAGATTCCTCAACTAAGATCTCGCTAATCCTGCTGGATTCTAAACCGCGTTTGGCCAACACCTTAAACTCTTCCATATTATAAGCAATTGACCCGCCGGCTCCCCCCATAGTGAAACTGGGCCGGATAATTAAAGGAAACCCGATTTTTTTTGCCACGGCAACCGCCTCTTGCAAATTATGGGCCTGATCGCTTTTAGGCAAATCCAACCCGATCTTTTTCATCGCTGCTTTGAACTGCTTACGATTCTCGCCTTTTTTAATTGCTTTTATGTTGGCTCCGATAGTTTCTACCTTATATTTTTTTAATACCCCCTTTTCGGCTAACTCCACGGTCGTGTTTAACGCAGTCTGGCCGCCGAGAGTAGGCAGAAGCGCGTCCGGCCTTTCTCTGGCAATAATATCCTCCACCATTTCCGCTGTAATCGGCTCAATATATGTCCTATCGGCAACCTCCGGATCAGTCATAATCGTCGCCGGGTTGGAATTTACCAAAATTATCCTATAACCCTCCTGCTTTAAAACCTTGCAAGCCTGGGTGCCGGAATAATCAAATTCACAGGCCTGTCCGATAACAATGGGCCCGGAACCGATGATTAATATCTTTTTAATATCCGTCCGTTTAGGCATATTTCTTTGGTTTCTTTGGCTTATGCATCAACTCTATAAATTCAGCAAATAAATATCCGGCATCATGCGGCCCGGGAGAAGCCTCGGGGTGAAACTGCACGGAAAATAAAGGCAGTTTTTTGTGGCGCAGGCCCTCCGGTGTGCCGTCATTTAAATTTACATGGGTTAACGCAATATCTTTTTTATTTAAAGAGTCTATATCAACGCAGAACCCGTGGTTCTGGCTGGTTATCGAAACTTTTTGCGTTCTTAAATCTTTTACCGGATGGTTTGCTCCGTGATGGCCGAATTTAAGCTTATAAGTCTTGCCTCCTAAAGCAAGCCCGAGCATCTGATGCCCGAGGCAAATTCCAAAAATCGGCACTTTTCCGATTAGAGAGGCGACCGTTTTAATCACATAGTCTAGCGCCGCCGGATCTCCGGGCCCGTTAGAAAGCAGGACTCCGTCAGGATTTTCTTCCAGGATTTCTTTAGAGGTTGCCTGCGCAGGCAAAACAACAACATCGCATTTATGGCGCGCTAATTCTCTCAGTGAATTATATTTTACCCCGCAATCTAAAACCACGACCTTATATTTATTGCCTTTAGCCTCTTGATAAATATATTTTTTGGCAACTGTAACATCCTTGACTAAATCCAAACCCACCAGCCCCATGCTATTTTTGGCCTTATTAATCAGGCTTTGCTCGTTAGAATCCTGCGTGGACAAAACCGCTTTCATCGCGCCTTTTTCTCTGACATGAAGAGTTAATTTCCGGGTGTCAACTCCTTCGATTGCCAGAATATTATTTTCTTTTAAATATTCTCCCAACTCCTGATCTTTTCTCCAGTTACTGGCAATCTTACTATACTCTTTAACTACGAAACCTTCCAAGAAAGGCTTCCGGCTTTCGGCATCATCCTTATTAATCCCGTAATTTCCAATCAAAGGATAAGTCATTGCCACAATCTGGCCGCGATAGGAAGGATCAGTGATAATCTCCTGGTATCCGGCCATACTGGTATTAAAAACAACCTCGCCGGTAGCCTCGCCGCTTGCGCCGAAAGAGAGCCCCTTGAATACGGTGCCGTCCTCTAAAACAAGATATGCCTGCATAATTATTTTTTCTCTGCCGCAGCGCGGATAAACTCCCGGAACAAAGGATGCGCCGCATCGGGTTTGGATTTAAATTCGGGGTGAAATTGCACGGCAATAAAATACGGATGATTTTTCAATTCCACGATCTCAACCAAATTTTTCTTCTGGTAAATACCGGAGAAGACCACTCCTTTAGACTCGAGTTTCTTGCGGAATTTATTATTAAATTCATACCTGTGGCGGTGCCGCTCAAAAATTAAATTTTTCTGATAAACTCTTGCGGCTAAGGTATTCTTTTTTATTTTACAGGGATAGGCACCCAGGCGCATCGTGCCGCCCAAGTCCTTAATATCTTTCTGCTCGATCAAAAGGCTGATTACGGGGTTCTTTGCCTTCGGCTTAAATTCAGTAGAATTGGCATCTTTCAAACCGCAGATCGCACGCGCAAAATCAACCACCGCGCACTGCATCCCCAAACAAATCCCCAGAAAAGGAATCTTGTTTTTCCGGGCAAACCCGATCGCCTTAATCTTGCCTTCGATGCCCCGGCAGCCAAACCCCCCGGGGACCAAAATCGCATCGGCCCCGGAAAGCAGTTTTTCAGCACCGCGCTTTTCAATATCTTCAGAATCAATTTTCTTAATATCTACTTTTACCTGATTGCTGATGCCTCCGTGAGTAATTGCCTCGTAAATGGATTTATAAGCATCCTGCAGGCCGATATATTTACCCACTACCGCCACCTGCACCGTCTTTTTAGGGGATAATTGGCGCTCTACCACATTCTTCTCCCAATCCTTTAAATCCGACGGTTTGGAGATAAGGCCGAAATGGCTTAAAATTATCTCATCTAAAATCTGCCCTTTAAAAACCAGCGGCACCTGATAGATCGATTCAACATCGCGTGACTCAATAACCGCCTCTTTCCTTACATTACAGAATAAAGATATCTTTTCCTTAACATCATCGCTGAGCGGTTTTTCCGTGCGGCAGATCAAAATATCCGGCTGGATGCCAATTTCACGCAGGGTCTGTACGCTATGCTGCGTAGGCTTGGTTTTTATTTCATCCGCGACTTTTATGTAGGGAACTAATGTAAGATGGATATAGAGGACATTTTTTTCTCCGGCATCTAATTCAAACTGGCGGGCTGCCTCCAAAAAAGGAAGGCTTTCAATATCACCCACGGTCCCGCCCACCTCAATCAGCACAATATCCGCGCGGCTGACTTCAGCCACCTTCTTAATCCTGTTCTTTATTTCACCCGTAATATGCGGGATAACCTGAATAGTTTTACCTAAATAATCGCCCCGGCGCTCACGCGAAATTACCGCATTATAAACCTGGCCGGTTGTAGCATTATTAAATTTAGTCATTGCAGCATGAGTAAATCTCTCATAATGGCCTAAATCCAGATCGGTTTCCGCGCCGTCATCGGTAACGTAAACCTCTCCGTGCTGGTAGGGATTCATCGTCCCCGGATCAACATTAATATAAGGGTCTAACTTCATCAATGTAACTTTAAGGCCCCGGGATTCCAGGATTTTACCGATAGAAGCAGAGGCTATGCCTTTGCCTAAGCTTGAAATAACACCGCCGGTTATAAAGATGTATTTTGCCATTGTTTTACGTGAAGAAGGCGTTTGGTGCCGGCTATCCGGCTCCTAAACGCCTTTGTTTAAATAAATATAGCATAGTGCCTGGGAATGTCAATTTATTTTTCCTTAAAAACTGCCTTAACGTTCAAGAGCAAGATATTCCTTACCTTCCTTCCAGGGATTAAGATAACGCTCAATGTTCAGGCTAGAATCTTTAATCAGGTCGGCTGTCCGCCTTTTTTCAACAGGTGAAACTATTTCAATTATCGGCCGGCGGATATCGGCTTCGTTTTCCTCTCTAACCAACGCTATACTGCCGTCATTTAATGCAACTACCGCGCCAATCGGCCAGAAACCTATAAATTTAAAAAACTTATCCAGCAGTTCCGGATCAAAAGAAGAACCCCTGTCTTTATTCATTATGTTGTAAACTATATCCGGAGAATAATCCTGTTTGTAACCCCTTCTTTGTGAAAGGGCATCATAGACATCACAAATAGAAACAATTGAGGAAGCAATATGTTGTTTTCTTAGTAATGGTAGGCGGGGATAACCGGAAGAATCATATTTTAAATGATGCTCGAAAGCGACCACAACGGGTAAAATACCTAAACTATCGACATATTTGAGCATTATCTCTGAACCTAAAAGAGTGTGGCTTTTAATCCGCCTAAACTCCTCCTCCGAAAGCTTTTCGGCTTTATGCAATAATTTACGCGAAATGGATAATTTACCGATATCATGAAACATAGCGGCAACTCCGATATTCAAAACATCGCTCTTGTCAAAACCCAGCCGCGAAGAAAAAAACATCGAAAGGATTGAAACATTAAGCATATGTACATAGGTTTCCACATCATATCTTCTTAGCGTAGCCAGCTTAAGCAGCTCCTGCCGCTGAGTAGTTAAGCTTTCTAAAATATTGTTCAATGAAAATTTAAGGGCGAGATGATCGATCTTTTCTGAATTTAGCACCCCGTTTAGGGCCTGGCTGACCTTATCCGCGGAAGAATCATAAAGGCTGTGCTGCGCCGAACTAAAGCTATCCTTGCCTTTTTCTTCGGCAACTCTAAGCCTGCCTATATTGATATGCCTAATCCCTGCAGCCTCGAGCATCTCCTGAGGTTCTCCTTTAAAATCCTCCTTGGGCCGGGCAAGTAAATTTACGAACACAAGTAACTCATCTTTGCTTAATCCGCTTAAAAAACCCAGCCTCTCTATATTCCTCTCTTT
>JAHFFR010000007.1:0-38072 GCA_023247825.1 Candidatus Omnitrophota bacterium | reverse complement strand
TCTTGAAATTTTTGTCCCAGGCGCTTGTTGAAGTCATCCGTCTGAGCCGGGAATAATCTAAAAAATAAACTTAAGGCATGCTTGTTCGTTTTTTCTGAAGAAAATATTTTATCCAGATAATAGCCGGCCTCTTGGCCGGGGGAGGATACCATATCCAAAAGAAATTCCTGGTCCAAAGACAGGGATTGGTTTAAAGCAATATTTTCAATAAATGCGGATAGTTTTTTTTCAAGTTCAACGCAGGAACCTACACCCTGCTTCTTCCTTTCCACCAGCCGGCCCCAGAGGCTTTTTAAAAAATCAAGATCATTATCCTCGAATATGCTGCCCAGTTCTTTTTCTAAGGCCTCTGCGACAAGTTTTAAATTATCGCCGTCTTCATCAGTTGAAACTATGTTCAGGATTATATAACGGTAATTTTCTCTGAGGGTTTTTTGGTCAAAGAATAACCCGCCAAAAGGAGAAATCCCCTTGACCAAGGATTCCAGGGTATTGCGGTATACCGCCGATACCCGGTCATCTTTAGGCGCGCTTAATAGATTCTGAATCCTCTTTACCGCGTTAGGATTATCTTTTAATTTCCGGGATTGGCTTATCCTGGTTAAGAAATTTTCGGCAATCTTAGGCGGGTTCTTCTGTTCCGAGATCCTGGAAAAAAGCTGTAAACTCAGCGCATCAAAATTATCCTCATGCGTCAGGCCCTCCCAAAGAAGATTACTGAAATCCTCCTGGTTTAAACTGCTGAAGACCTCTTTAAGCCTTTCTAACTCTTCTTCCCTAAGGGATTTTTTATTATCTAAAATCCAGAGGAAAACATCTTTTGAACATCTGTCGAATTTTTCCTTATTTTTTTCTTTTAAAGAAACCAAAAATTCACCGATGCCGGAGGGGACATCTTCGGTTTCAAGGATATCCTTTTGGCTGCTGCGTTTCATCAGCGGGCCGAAATCATCGGCAAGCATCTCTAATTTTGCCGCATCATTGCTGCGGACAGCTTCTTTAAGCATATAGCCCCAGATATCGGTGCACTCTTGCCCTTGGCCATGTAAAAACGCTGAGTAATCCAGCTCCTCTATCGTAAAATGAGCAGGTTGTTTGTCCGCAAGGATGGCATTAATGCCGCCGGCCTTAAAAATATCTTTTCGAGGCAGAGAAATTACGGAAAAAAACCGGACTAATTCCTGGATGCTTACCCCACTCCTGATTTCTATGCTTTTTATTTTTCGCTGATGCAGCAGGCGGGCGAACTCGTCATAAAAACCGGCTTTAACCAGATTCTTTCCGTTGATTATAAGCCCTGAATCAGTTACGCCGATTTTAAGCGGATTTAAAGCAATAAGCGTACTTTCCAGTTTAGACTTAAAACTTTCAACGGATTTGATAAAATAAGGGTGGTCCTTGGAATAAGAAAATGAATTGGTAAGAGTAACCCTGAAGCTTCGGAAGAAGTCTTCTAATATTTTTTCATTATCCACGAATGTTATTCTACAACTAAAAAAACACTCCTGCAATAAATAAAATAAAGGGGGCGCTTCTTAAGATAGAAGCGCCCCCGTTCTTTGCTTGATTTTAACTTAACCTTTCAATATTTTTTTAGCTTTATCATCCGCTGCATCCGTAATAAAAGGCACCCCTGTTTCTTTTTCTGTTTCGCGGTTTGCCGAAAAAATATCATTACGCGTAATTGCCTTAAGCGTAAATCTCCTGGCACCGGCCATTAATTGCTGCACACCGGCTGCCAATTTATCCGCTAAAGTCCAGAAAGCAACTGCGCCCAAGGGCACGTTTTTCATTTCATCTTTGCCGACCTTCTTCTGAAGATCATAATATCCGGCAAATAACTCCTCGGCGCTTGCGCCAAATTCAGCTACGGACAGAGGAAGCTTATCCCAGCTTCCGCTAACCTTTGCTTTTACTGAAGGGTTTAATACGCCTTCGATATTTGATCCCAGGTATGCGGGAATCATTAATGCCCTGCCCATACAAACTAATTTCGTATAAGGCGCGCCTAATGCCAAAGCCTTGAATATATGGTCCTCGCGCGCAAGCCCTCCGGCAAAAGCCATATCCACTACTTTCTTGCCTTTCTTGCGCAGAATCTCCGCGTATTCATAAGCTTTAGAGTGTAATAATATTGACGGAACGCCCCATGTTTCCATCATATTCCAAGGGCTCATCCCTGTGCCGCCACCTGAGCCGTCAATGGTAAGCAGATCAAGCTTGGCATCAGAGGCATATTTTATAGACATTGCCAAAGCTTCCATCCCGTAAGAACCGGTCTTGAGCGATATTCTCTTATAACCAATCTTGCGCAGGTATTTAACCGCTTTCATAAAATTCCCTTCCACTTCTTTTTCTGAAGAAAGGCTGGTATAACCTAAACGGCTGTGCCGGGCGATAGATTTAATCGCTCCTGCCTTAAAAGCGTCCTGCACTTCGGGTATCGTTGGATCAGGATCAACAACATAGCCGCGTTTTTTAAGGAACTGCGCATACTCAAGGCTGGTTACCTGTATTTCTCCGCCGATACATTTTGCGCCTTGCCCCCACTTTAATTCTATGATAACTTTATCACCGTATTTTTCGATTACATATTCGGCAACTCCGTTGCGCGTATCCTCGACATTCATCTGCACGATGATCGCCCCATAACCATCATAATAGCGCAGGAATGTCTCAATTCTCCTGTCTAATTCCGGAGCCTTGATAATCTTGCCGTTTTTGATCTCTGCCTGCTTATCAATACCGACTACATTCTCGCCGACAACTATCGGCACGCCGACAAGGGCAGCGCCGGTAGCAAAAGATTCCCAATATTTGGCTGCTACAAAAGTCGAGCCCAATGCGCCGGTCATTACCGGAACCCTGAATTTAGTTTTGACTGCCTGGCCAAACTCTCCCTCAATATTTACGTTGGGAAAAATACAATCATCTTCAGAGCTTGAAAGGCCTTTGGGAAGCCCGTATGCGCCATAATTATACCCGTTAATCCGTAGAGAATTATAGGAAACACCTATAGCAGTTGTGTTTGAGCTTCCTGCGGTAGTAAAACTGTAATCCCGGGGGTACAAAAGCTTTCTTCCTTTTAAGCTTGAAAGCCAGGTTTCGCATTTACCCATGCAGTCTACACGGCAAAGCGTACATAACCCGCTTTCACAGGGGTTACCCCTGTTTACTGTTCCTAATGCGTCATTGGTCTTCGGCCACTGAATCATTATTAACCTCCATTTTATTCAATCTTAATCAGCTTATGCCTAAAAATAAGGCAGTACACCTTAAAAAAAATAGACGCCTGATTTAAGTTTTCAGACGTCTTTGTCTTCTACCTATCCTATTTAATCTTCGCCCTGCATCTTTGCAGAGGGTTAAAGCTGTCTAAATTATAATGATATTATATTAATACCCAAAATAAAAATGTCAAGCGTTATCAATAATAAACTTCGCAGCCCTCTTTGCCATACCCATAGCCTCAATAACCGTGCCTTCGCCTCCGACAATATCCCCGCCGGCAAAAACATTTTTAATCGAGGTTTCCATGGTCTTAGGATCAACCACAATATCTTTATATTTATCGGTCTTTAATCCAGGAGTTACGCTGGTCAATACCTGGTTAGCTTGCAGGCCGATAGCAATAATCGCCAGATCGCAGGGAATACTGAAATCGCTGCCTTCCAAAATAACCGGGCTCCTCCTGCCGGAGGAATCCGCCTCGCCAAGCCTGCAATTCCGGCAATTTAATTTCTGCACGAAACCCAAATCATCAGAATAAAACTCCTTAGGCTGGGTGAGGAATTTAAATTCGATCCCTTCTTCTTTGGCATGCGTAATTTCAAGCCTGCGCGCCGGCATTTCTGCCTCTGTGCGGCGATAAATAATTTTTACATCCGGTTTTATGCCTTTTATTTTCTGCAGGCGCAAGGCGCAGCGCGCCGCATCCATCGCAGTATTGCCGCCGCCGATCACCAGAACATGTTCTCCGATATTTACCGGAGTATGATGTTCGGGAAATTTATAAGCAGACATAAGATTCAGGCGGGTCAAAAACTCATTGGCCGAATAAACATTACAAAGATTTTCCCCTTTTATGCCCAAAAATTCCGGCACCCCGGCGCCTAGCCCCAAGAAAACTCTGCTAAAACCCTGCTGGAATAATTCATCCAGGGAAAAAGTCTTTCCTATAATAACGTTGGTCTTAAATTCCACTCCCAGCTTGCTTAGATAATTAATCTCATGATCGAGTTCCTGGCGCCCCAGGCGAAAACTTGGGATACCATACCTTAGGACTCCGCCGCAGCTCTGCAGGCCTTCGAAAACAACGACCTTAATCCCTTTCCTGGCCAATTCTCCGGCGCAGCATAACCCTGCCGGGCCGCTGCCTACTACTGCTGCCTTAATCTTTGATAATTTAATATTTTTATCCTGTACTATTTCCAGGTTATCCTTCATCCCGTAATCTCCGGCAAATCTTTCCAAAAGATGGATATTAATTGCCTCCGGGCTGCAATATGCAAGCTTACTTTTATTAAGCACGCAGGCGCGGCGGCATTGGTATTCCGCAGGGCATACCCGGCCGCAGATTGAAGGAAAATTATTTGTTTTACGGATAGTAAGATAGGCTCCGGCATAATCTTTTTTTGTAATCTGAAAAATAAACTCTTTGATATTAATACTTACCGGGCAACCCGAGATACAAACAGGGTTTTTGCATTGCAGGCAGCGGCTGCTTTCAGACAAAGCCTCATTTTCTGAATATCCGGATACTACTTCGTTGAAATTTCCTATCCTCTTATCAACAGGCAGCTCTTTTACTTTTACGGGTTCCTTAGGCATTCTTTAAAATTTTAATTTACAAATATGCTTCTCTTTATCCAGGTATATGGAGTTTCGCTTTCCCAGCTCTTCCCAATCCACCTGATTAGCTTCGAACTCCGGGCCATCAACGCAGCTAAACTTAACCTTGCCCCCGACAGTAACCCTGCAGCAGCCGCACATCCCCGTCGCATCAACCATCAGGGCATTTAACGAAACTATTGTTTTAATACCAAAAGGCCGGGTAGCTTCTGAGGCCTTCTTCATCATCGGCAGGGGGCCAACCGCATAAACTAAATCATATTTATCTTTTTTTAAAAGCTCTTCCAGGGCCGAGGTAGTAAAACCTTTTTCTCCGCTAGAGCCGTCATCAGTCATTATATAAATTTTATCCGCAACGCTCTTTAATTCATTTTCCAATATCAGCAACCCCTTAGTCTTGGCTCCAATAATTACTGTAGTGATGTTGCCTGCCTGTTTTAAACTTTTTGCCACAGGATAAATTTCAGCGATTCCCACTCCGCCGCCTACCAGAATAACCCTGCCGTAATTTTTTATTTCTGTTGCATGGCCCAAAGGCCCGGCCAGCGCGTATAAACTATCTCCCGGATTAAGCGCGCCTAAAATCCTGGTAGTAAGCCCCGCCTCCTGAAAAATAAGGGCAATCTCCCCGGCCAAGCTATCTGCTTCAACAATAGTAAGCGGGACCCTTTCTCCTTTTTCATCGGCCATAACTACGACAAACTGGCCGGCCCTGGCTTTAACGCTAATCTGGGGGGAGCTCAAGGTTAATTTTACAATCCTTGTTCCCGCATAATCGGCTATAATTTCTTTAGATATTATTTTCATAATTACACATACTCATCCCGCACTCCTTCTCTAACGCGTGAAAAGAAAAATTGCAGCTTATCCTGTTCAGAAGGGCCCAACTGTTTAAAATAACGCTCGATCATTTTATAACCAACGCCTTTAACCTGCCCGGAAGCGAAATCATCAAGGTATTCCTTTAAAGTAATCAAAGCGTTCATGCTGCACTTGCCTTTAATCGTCCCGGGCATTGCCAACTTCATAAAACTTTCACCGGTCCTCTCCATACGGTAACAGGCAGCGCAAAAACTGGGGATATAATCATGGGTAATTAACGCCCCCACGATTTCATCCAAACTGCGGTGGTCACCGAGAGAAAATTGCCCTCCTGCCTGCTCTTTATCAACATTAGTATAGCCTCCGGGAGAAGTATTTGACTCGGCACTAATCTGTGAAACTCCCAAACTTAACAGCGCATCGCGCATTTGAATATCCTCGCGCGTAGACATGATTATTCCGGTATAAGGGACAGAAAGCCTCAATACCGCGACTATCTTTCTAAACTGATCATCGGAAATCTTATACGGAGGATTGCTGGACAATTCTACGCCTTCGGCCGGTTCGATGCGCGGTACGGAAATTGTATGCGGCCCAACCTTAAATTCTTCTTCCATATGCTCAACATGCGAAAGCAGCGCCAAAGTTTCAAACCGCCAGTCATATAAACCAAAAAGGGCGCCTATGCCTATATCATCAATTCCTGCCCTAAATGCGCGGTCAGGAGCTGTGATCCTGTTATCGGGATCGCTTTTTGGACCTTTAGGATGCATGCGAAGGTAAGTCTGGCTGTGGTATGTTTCCTGAAAAATCTGATAAGTTCCGATACCGCAGTTTTTAAGCTTTTTAAACTCATCGACAGCAAGCGGCGCGCAATTGACATTAACTCTCTTTATTTTATTTTTGCCTGCCGATGAGGCATAAATAGACTTAATTGCCTCAAGATAATAATCTATGTTGGATTTTCCATCCGGCGCATCTTCTCCGCAGACCATAAGTATTCTTTTGTGCCCGCGCTTTAACAGCCACTCTACCTGGAGATTAATTTCAGAAACGGTCAGGGCCTTACGCTTAATTAATAAATTATCGGACTTAAACGCGCAATACAGGCAAGAATTAGCGCAAAGATTACTGATATAAAGAGGGGCAAACAACACTACCCTCCTTCCATAAATAGCGTCTTTAACAAA
Source organism: Candidatus Omnitrophota bacterium (assembly GCA_023247825.1). Classification (GTDB taxonomy): domain Bacteria; phylum Omnitrophota; class Gorgyraeia; order Gygaellales; family Profunditerraquicolaceae; genus UBA6249. Next base: position 31,209 of record JAHFFR010000007.1, on the reverse strand, counting down.
ACTTGCCGCTTCAAATATTTTTTTAATTTGTTCCGGCTCGGTGTTTGAAAGCAAAAGGGCAGACTCTTTGAGGCCAAGGCGCTTGAGAGATTTGGCTTTGGCTAGAATATCATCGAGATTTTGGCTATCAGCTTTAGAGGCATCTGCCAGCAAATTATTTATTCTTTCTTCATCAATATATTTCATGGGGTTTACGCTACCTCCAGGTCAGTCGGGGCGCGGCCTAATGAACGCAGGAGAGAAACCGTAGATTCAATCTGGGCAGAAATGCCTTCAGATTGATGCGCCCGGTTCGGATAGATAGAATAAAATTTCCGGAATTCCAAAGGAGTAACATTAAGCATGAGTGAATTTGCCCCGGCAAGCAGCCCATCTTTTGCAGCCTCCCTGCTTAAAGTTTCTAATGCCGTGGTCACTAAAATTTTGGCGTTGGTGTTGTCGATGATCCTTGCCAGGGCCAAAACCTTGATAATATCTTCTATTTTTCCAGGCTTTAATTCTGAAAAAGGCGTATGGGGATGGGGGATAAACGGGCCGAAACTAAACATCTCTGCGTGTAATTCTTTGGCCAGAAATATATCATTTAAAAGATCTTTTTTGCTCTGGCCGGGCAGGCCGATTAAACTCCCCGTAAGGATTAAATATCCCATATCATATGCCCTGCGCAGATGGTTAAGCCTGTTCTCTAAATTCATCCCGGGATGTATTTTTTGATAAAGCCCGGGATTTGAAGTTTCAAATCGCATAAGCAGGCCCCTGGCGCCTGCCTGATAAAGCTTTTCCAGGCCATCTATGCCAATCTCTCCAAAACTGATAAAAATTAAAGCGGGAAATTTAACTTTGATCTCTTTGATTATATCCGCCAACTCCTCGACGCTATATCCGGCATCCTCACCGCTTTGTAAAACTAAAGATTTAAAGCCATAAACCTCAACAGCTTCCCCGGCGGCCCCTAAAATTTCATCTTTGCTCATGCGATAACGCTGTAACTTTTTATTATGATGTGATATCCCGCAATAAAGGCATCCCTGGCGGCAACAATTGGATATCTCAATTATCCCGTGCACGCAACAGGAGTTTTTATGGTATTTCTGGCGCAGGAAATTAGCTGTTTTAAAAAACAGCTCCAGGCCTTTTTTATTTTTCAGTTCCAGTAAATACAACAGCTCCTCTTCTTTTAATTCTTTAGACTGGCTGGCCTTATCCAATATTCCAAGCAGTTTTTTATCCGCATCTTCATCGGTTAGCTGTAAACGGGAGAGTTTTAAATCTGTCTCCTGGAGCTCGAAAAATATTTCTTTCCATACGGATAGCGTGCTTTGCGCTTCAGTTGCGGAAACCTTGGTCACTACAAATCCGCCCTGCGCATAGATATAGTCGCCGACACTGATTTGGGCCAGCTCATTATAAGCTTTTCTTTTCTCGCCGAAATAGTCAACGATTACCGTTTTTTCGTTTATCTGTTCTACTTTTCCCGGAATAGCATAACACATCTTATTTAAGCAGCCTCTCCTGAATAAACCTATCAATCTGTTTCGTTATCTCTTCTGCATTATCTTTGAGCGGCGCGCTAAACTCCTGGCCAAAGCCAACATCCATTACCTGTATGCCAGCAACATAAATCTTAGTCTTTATTTCCAGTTTTTGGGTTAATTTAAAGATATCCTTGAGATTTAATTCATGCGATGAAACCGGGGCACTTTTTTCCGTAAAAGACGCCTCTTCCAAAGCAAATATTTTTAATCGGCCCGCAGGCAGATCCGCATTAATGCCGTCAATTAACAAAACAACGTCATAATTTTGCAGCCGGTGAACAATATCAAAACTTGCGATGCCGAAGTTAAGGTAATCTATCCGCCCGCGCCGGTAATTATTAAGGAGAGATTCCAGAATATTTATCCCTATTCCATCGTCTCTCCTTAAACTGTTGCCTAAGCCTATTACTGCTGCCCTATTAGACAAATTTTACGTCCAGCAAATGCGTCGCGCATGATATGCAGGGGTCATAGGAACGCGCCAGCATCTCAAGGCTAAGCGTAATTTCCTCTTGAGTTTTCTTGCCCAGTAATTCCGGCACAATCTTACGCATATCGTCCTCTAAATTACCCATGTTCTGATTGGTAGGAATTACGCAATTAGCGGCAGTAATATGCGCAGACTCATCTATTGTATATTCGTGGAATAAGGAACCGCGGGGGACTTCAACGCATCCAACACCGGTGTTTGGTTTATATTTAATCTTCCCGGCTTCGCTTCTCTTGGGCCAGCTTGATACAACTATTTTTTTCTCATCAAGCCCGCCTTTTAAAATTTTCTCTAAAATAGTAATCGATTCTTCAAGGCAGTGCACCCATTCGACAAGCTGCGCCGCAGTATTAAGGTAAGGGTTATAGCAGGGGGCCTTAAGCCCTAATTCAGCTGCCGCTGCCTTTGCCTTTTTATGTAATTTATTAAAGTTATTGTTGAAACGCGATAAGGATCCTACCGCGTAAGACTTTCCGTTAATTTTGGATATCTTGGCCTTTGAATAATCTACGACGGACTCCATAAAAAGCTTCCGGTAATCGCCTACCTTGCTCTTTTCCCCGTTCACCATTAAATCTCCGTCATACATGGCATATTCATCGCCAGAAGTAAGCGACATATACTGCGTCGGCCTCGTAAACTGGGGGAATTTTAATGTCTTGATGATCTTTACCGTTGCTTCACCGTCTTTGCGCGATTCCAACATCAAGCTATAAAGCTTCTCCAGGCCTTCGCGTGAGGGGGCTTGAGTAAGCCCGCCGATAACATAACTTATCGGATGAATGTGCCTGCCGGCAAGCACCTCTCCCGCGTAATCGCTCATCCGTTTCATACGCAAAGCCATCTCGATAACCGGCCGATGTGTTTTAATTAAAGGCAGGATACTTTTTACCCCTAATAAATCCGGGGCAACCAGGATATAAATATGTAAAACATGGCTATCGAGCATTTCGGTATAAAGCAGCAATTTTCTAAGCATCACTACTTCATTCGAAGGCTTGATACCTAAGGCATCCTCTGCGGCCTTGATACTCGCCAAGGAATGCCCGCAGGCGCAAATTCCGCAGATACGGCTGGTTAAGTGCTGCGCTTCCCAGATAGACCTGCCTACCAGCATTGACTCAAAAAAACGCGGAGATTCAATTACCTGGAATTCGCATTTGGTTAATTTTCCTTCTTTTACGTCAACAACAATATTACCATGGCCTTCTACCCTGGTCAGGTAGTGCACGTCAACTTTTACATTTTTAGAATCTATCTTATTTGAACTCTTGGTCATATTTCTCCCCCATGGAATCATTATATAAAGTAAAACTATTCAGGATATCTTCCGCCTTCAGGCCGTATTTTTGCAGGATATCTTTAGCCGCATCGCTTGCCGGCTTATCTACTAATCCGCGGCAGCCATAGCAGCGGTTTCCGTTATTGACACACCAGGAATTACACCCGGCACGGGTAACCGGGCCCAAGCATTCCTGATCCTTCTCGTAACGGCAGACATTTTCATTCATTTTGCACTCAACGCAAACCGGATAATTAGGGACAACATAAGGCTTGCCCATAAGCAGGCACTTTACCACACTGATCACCTCCGGGATATAAACCGGGCAGCCGTTAATAACATAATCTACCTTAACTACCTCGTGCACCGGCATGGCTTTAATGCTGTTAATTATGCCTGCCTTGTCCCCGTAAACTATTCTCTTGGCCGCCTCCAAGGAAGAACGGTTTTTGATCCCATTTACTCCGGCGATAGTTGCACATGCGCCTAAAGTAACCAAGACCTTGGCCTTTTCCCTTATTTTTTTAATCCGCAAAACATCATTATCTGTCGTGATACTGCCTTCAATAAAAGCGATATCATAATCATCCGTCCCTTCAGACATAATCTCGCGAAAACTGACGATATCCACTAACTCCGTAAGCTCTAATAATGCATTCCCCAGATTGGCAAACTGCAGCTGGCAGCCCTCGCAATCAGTAAAATCAAAAAATGCCAGCTTGGGTTTAGGCTGCTTTTTCATGGCACTCTCCTTTAAAATTCTTTAATTGCGCGTAATTAAAAACCGGCCCCGACTGGCAGACATACGCCCCTTCAATCTGGCAATGGCCGCATTTACCCAAACCACACTTCATCCTGCGTTCAAGAGAAACAATAATCTGATGCTCGGGTATTTTTTTTTCCAGAAGCTTCACGATAACAAATTTATACATAATCGGCGGGCCGACTACAACCCCATAAGTGCGCATAGGATTAATATCCACGTTAGGAATTAAAGTGGTGATTAAGCCGACATTGCCTTTCCAGTCCGGGTCGCCTTTGTCTACGGTACAATTAAATTTAATCTCTGCCCGGCGCATCCAGTCCTTTGTTTCTTCTTCAAATAAAAGTTCCTTCGGGGTTTTACAGCCTAAAAGTATCTGCACGTTGCCGAAATCGTTGCGGTGAAACATAATATAACGGATCAAAGAACGCAGCGGCACGATCCCCAATCCCCCGGCAACAATCATCACATCATAACCAAACATATTATCAATAGGAAACCCGTTTCCAAACGGGCCGCGGATACCTACCATATCCCCTTTTCCTAATCTTTGCAGTTTATTGGTAAGGATCCCCGCGTTTCTTACAGTAAGCTCAAAATACCCCTTATCGCTGGGCGATGAGCAGACAGAAATCGGGGCCTCCCCGTAACCAAAAATAGAGACCATTACAAATTGGCCCGGCTGGGCAGAAAGATTTATCGTGCCTTCAAGCTGAATACGGAAAAATTTCTCCTTTTCCGTAAGCATCTCGGCATGGATTATTTTCCCGTGCATCGGTTTATAGGGAGAGGTTTTCATCTTCTCCAAAAGTATTTCTCTCTCAAGCATATAATCTCCTCTTTAAGCTATTCCACTATCCCCTTTTCATTAAGAAGGGAGTTTACGGTTTCCACTAAATTAATCTGCGCCATACATGTCCGGGTGCACCTGCCGCATCCGGTACAAAAATACCGGTTAAACCTGTCAACCGGATATTTAAATTTCCTGTAATAACGATGCCTCTGCCGGCTGTCCCTGCCCTTGCGGAAATCTTCTCCGCCGGCAACTTTGGCAAAATCATCCATCTGGCAGGAATTCCAAATACGGTAACGCACTCCGTCATCTAAATTAAGCTCCATCTCATCAGCTACATCAAAACAATAGCAGGTAGGGCATACCGCGGTACAATTACCGCAGGCAACGCACCTTTTGCCTACATCTTTCCAAATATCGGAAGCAAAAGATTTATCAAAAACGTCATAAACCTTAGAGAGCGGGCCGGTAAATTCTTCTTTAAATACCTTCTTTTTGGCTTCTCTGGCGCGATCAAGGAGATCCATATCGGCTTGCGCAGCTTCTTTAATATAGCCTAAATCAGTAACCAGCTTCTCGCCCTTCTCCGAATTGATGTGTATAATAAATTTATCGCCAATATCGACCATCATCAGATCATACCCTCCGCGCGGGACATGGTTGCCCATAGAGGTGCAATTGGCGTATTTATCGCAGTATTTCAAACATTCTATGCCGACAATGGCCATCTTATCTTTTCGATTTAAATAATTCGGGTCTTCCGGGCCATCCCTAAAAGCCACATCCATGCATTGGATACCGGCGATATCACAGGTATGCACCCCAAAAAGGACAAACTCTTCGAACTTATCAATTGCCTTGCCGGTTTTAAACGGCTGGGCGCTAAATTTAAACAATTTTTCTTTTTGCGGGAAATAATATTTTTTAGGCGGCAGGATTGTAGGTATATACTCAAGGCAAACATCCTCTACATTTTTTACCGGGCGCAGCACAAAAAGATTTTCTTTTTTGCGCGGGGCATAAAGTTTTGCTTTTTTCTTCAAATGCTCTAACCATTCAAAAAGATCTGCCTTTTTTAAACTCGCGTATTTCACTTTTTTCTCTCCTCTTCCGTTTATCCTGTAAATTCTAAACTGGTAATCTCTAGCTCCGAACCAAAAGGAACTACCTTAACCTCTATCTCTAATGCCTGCCATTTTGTGCCGCTTGCCGCATGTTTATAATGCTCAAGGAAATGCTCTTTGCTCAGGCTCCCAAATTCAGAGATAGAAAAATAAGCCTTCTTGATCTTTCTGGAGGTTGTTTTTTCCTGATCCTCAAAATATTTAAGGATGCTCTTTAAAAGATGGGTGTCGTGCATGGACAAACTTCAAGATATGTTTTAAGTATAACAAAAAAACCGAATAATTCAATAATAAAAACTTAAATTTTAACCCGGATTATCCTAAAAGAACCGTGGCTTTATTCTGCAGGACTTCGAGGTATCCTTGCGTTTCTACGCTTATAGAGGCAGTCTTGCCTGTTATATCCTTAAAAGTAATTATTCCCGGTTTAAGTTTGGCTGCTATCGGGGCATGATCCGCCAAAACACCCAGATAACCTGATTCCGAAGGCGCGATCAAAGAAACTACCTGCCCCTCATATATTGCTTTATCGCTGGAATAAATACTAAACTGGAAAATTTTAGCCATTCTACTTATTATTAAGTAATTGCTTATTCTTCTCTATAGCTTCTTCGATTGAGCCAATCATATAAAATGCCTGCTCATGCAGATGGTCGAGCGAGCCGTCCATAATCATCTTAACCCCTTTAATCGTATCTTCTAACTTCACGTATTTACCTTTTATCCCGGTAAAATTTTCCGCCACAAAAAACGGCTGCGAAAAAAACCTCTGCACTTTTCTGGCGCGCTGCACGGTTAATTTATCTTCATCAGATAATTCATCAATACCTAAAATAGAAATAATATCCCGCAGGTCTTTATAACGCTGCAAGATCTTTTGAACTGCCAAAGCAGTGTTGTAATGTTCCTCTCCAAGCAGGCGCGGATCCATAATCCGGGATGTGGAATCCAAAGGATCAACTGCGGGATAGATACCGAGTTCGGCAATCTGGCGGGACAAAACAATTTTTGCATCAAGATGCGAAAATACGGCAGCCGGGGCAGGATCGGTCAAATCATCGGCCGGAACATATACTGCCTGAATCGAAGTTATTGAGCCGTTGCGGGTAGAAGCAATTCTTTCCTCAAGCTGGGCCACTTCAGTTGAAAGATTCGGCTGATATCCTACTGCAGAAGGCATGCGCCCAAGCAGGGTAGAAACCTCCGAACCTGCCTGGATATAACGATAAACATTATCAATAAATAGCAGGACGTCTTTTCTCTCCTGGTCGCGAAAATACTCCGCCATAGTCAGGGCGGATAATCCGATACGCAGGCGCGCGCCCGGCGGCTCATTCATCTGCCCGAAAACAAGGGCGCTGTTTTTAACTACCCCGGATTCATTCAGCTCAAGCCATAATTCATTTCCCTCTCTGGTACGTTCGCCTATCCCGGCAAAAACCGAAACTCCTCCGTGTTCTGTAGCAATCGTACGGATCAATTCCATGACAATTACCGTCTTACCCACGCCGGCCCCGCCGAATAATCCGACTTTGCCGCCCTTGGGAATAGGGGCCAAAAGATCAAGCACCTTCAATCCCGTTTCCAAAATATTCTCAATGGGCAGCTGCTCCTCGAAATTTGGCGAATCCCTGTGTATAGGGCTTCTTATTTCAGGGTGCTCTAACGGGCCCTTCGCGTCAATCGGCTCGCCTAAAAGATTAAATATCCTGCCAAGAGTCTGTTTGCCGATGGGCACGGTAATCGGGCTGCCGGTATCACTTGCCTTCATCCCGCGGACCAAGCCGTCTGTAGACCCCAGGGCAATGCAACGCACAGTGCTGTTTCCAATATCCTGAGCAACTTCAAGGGTGAGGTTAATTACATTTTCCTCAATCTTAATCGCGTTTAAAAGCTGCGGGCCCTGGCCCTCCGGAAACCTGATATCCACGCTTGGCCCGATAATCTGAATAATCTGCCCCTCTGCCATAATTTATCCTTTCAATGCTTCAACGGACGAAGTAATTTCTAAAATATCCTGGGTAATCCCTGCCTGCCTGACTTTATTCCTTAAAAGCACCAATGCCTCTAAAATTTCTTTGGCATTATCCGTGGCTGTTTTCATAGATATGGTCCTGGCTGCATGCTCGGAAGCAAACGCCTCCAGGAAAACCAGACGCATCTTAACTGAAAGATAGCGCACCACCAAATCGGAAAGTATGCTTTTTAAATCCGGCTCGGTAATATAGGCGGTTGGTTTAGTTTTTTTTGGTTTAATACCTAAGAACTGCTCGATAACCGCCTTCTGGGTAATAGAATTCTCAAAATATGTATAAGCCAGATAAACCGAATTAACATTCCCGCTTAAAAATAAATGGCTAAGCTCTGCGGTAATCTTATCGCAGGCACCCTGTCTAAACTTTGCATTTAAGCCTAAATATGAATTAAGGATTACTGTGCCTCTGGGCCTGAAATAGTTTAGACCCTTCTGGCCGACTAAAATTAATTTTACTTTTCTCGAGCTATTTTCTTTCAAAAACCCCTCAACAATGCGGATAATATTCTGATTATATGCCCCGCATAAGCCGCTGTCAGAGGTTATCAGGCAAAGCGCAATATCGCTTGAGCCGGATTCTTTCTTAAAATATCCGGATAGGGGCCCTTCTGATAAACCTGCCAGATTATACATAAGATCTCCAAGTTTTAAAGCATACGGCCGTAAAGCGAACAACGCATATTCAAGACGGTTCAGCTTGGCAACCGAAATCATCTGCATGGCTGCGGTAACTTTTTTAGTATTCTCTACGCTGCGGATGCGGTTTTTTATCTGCTTTATCGGAAGCGGCATAATTTTTAATGTTTAACCAGGAATTCTTTTTTAAAATCAGCAATCAATTTATCAAGCTTATTTTTAAGATTAGCATCTAATTCATTCCCCCGGGTGATCTCTGCCTGAACTTGCGGATAATTCTTATCTATAAATTTATAGAGCTGGCTTTCAAATTTTTTAACCGCGTTAACCGGTAAATCATCGAGATAACCGTTGGTGCCGGCGTAAATAATAATTATCTGCATGGCTGTCGGTAGCGGCTCATATTGCACCTGTTTTAAAACCTCTACCATTCTCTCGCCGCGGGTTAACTGCGCGCGCGTGGTCTTGTCTAAATCCGTTCCAAATTGCGTAAAAGTTACCAGCTCCCGGTATTGCGCAAGATCAAGCCTTAACTTCGAAGCTACCCGGCGCATGATCTTACTTTGCGCCTTGCCTCCCACGCGGGAAACCGACAAGCCCACATTTATTGCAGGGCGCAGGCCGGCATAAAATAAATCGCTCTCCAAATAAATCTGCCCGTCGGTAATCGAAATTACATTGGTGGGGATATAGCTTGAGATATCTCCGGCCTGGGTTTCAATAATAGGAATGGCTGTTATCGAGCCTGCGCCCAATTTATCATTTAATTTTGCGGCCCGCTCAAGCAAACGCGAATGCAAATAGAAGATATCCCCGGGATAAGCCTCTCTGCCCGGAGGCCTTCTAAGAAGCAGGGATAACTGGCGATAAGCCTGGGCATGCTTAGAGAGGTCATCATAAATTACTAGAACATGTTTTCCTGAATACATAAATTCTTCCGCCATGGCGGTGGCTGAATAAGGGGCCAGGTATTGTAAGCTGGCTGAAGCCCGGCTGGAAGCGCTGACAATCGTAGTATAATCCATTGCCCCGTATTTCTTAAGCGTTTCGCTCACCGCCACAACGCTGGATAATTTCTGGCCGATAGCGCAATAAATACAGTAGACATCTTTTCCTTTTTGATTAATGATTGTATCAATGGCAATGGCGGTTTTACCGGTTTGGCGGTCTCCGATAATTAATTCGCGCTGGCCGCGTCCGATAGGAGTCATCGCATCAACAGCCTTTATCCCTGTCTGCAATGGTTCTTTTACCGGCTGCCTCTCTACTACATTAGGGGCAGAAGATTCCAGCGGCCGGAATTTCTGCGTATTGACCTGGCCTTTCCCGTCGATTGGGCGGCCCAGGGCATTAACTACCCTGCCAACCAAGACCTCGCCGCAGGGAACCTGCACAATCTTGCCTGTGCGTTTAACTATATCTCCTTCCCGGATGGTTTTATCCGGGTTATCCGTACCGAAAATCACCACGCCTACGCTGTCTTCCTCCAAATTTAAAACCATACCCATGACATTATCGGAAAACTGCACCAGCTCCCCCATCATCACATCATCCAGGCCGTAAATACGCGCGATGGTATCGCCTACCTGGATAACCGTTCCAATAGATTCGGTCCGCAGGCGGCTTTTATATTTTTCCAGCTCTTTTTTAATTATCGAGGTAACTTCTTCCGGCTTTAAAACCATATTGTCCTTTTTTAATCCATCTTTATTGTAGTAAGCTTGTCCCTTAATTCTTCAAGGCGTTTTCTTACAGAACCGTCTATAATGGTATTACCGATAACTACCTGCACTCCGCCCAACAGGCTTCCGTCAAGATCTATGTAGAACCTTAAATCCTGTTTAAACTTTTTCTTTAAGGCAGCCTCTATGCTTTTTATTAAATCTAATTCCAGCGGGAAAGCAGTCCTAAGCAGCACATCCACCTGCCCCTGGTGGGCGTATTTTACACGCAGATATTCAGCAACGTCCAGGAATATATCAAAACGTTTCTTTTCAAGAAGAAGCTTCAAAAAATCACGCATCTCGCCAGCGATACCGTCTCTGATTACCCTGTCGACAATCGCGCACTTTTCATTATAAGAAATCTCCGGATTGTCCATCAACCCGCTAAACCCCGGATTATCGCGGATAATGTTCTTTACAATGGCCAAATCCGCTAAAGCCTTATCCGGGCCGCAATCTGCCCTGGCAAAACTAAAAAAAGCCTCAGCATACCTGGCAACAACTACCTTATCTTTTATCATCCCGCTTTCTCGATCTCTTTAATAAAATTTTCCACTATTTTACGGTCCCCGGCTTCGGTGAGCCTTTCCTGAATTACGCTTTTAGCAACACCCAGGGCAATATCTACGATCTTATCTTTTAGCTGCTCCTGGACTTTAGTAACTTCATATTTTACCTGATTACGCGCATCGGTAATAATATCCTGCGCCTCTTCATAGGCCTTTTTGCGCATCTGGGCATTTATTTCCCTACCCTGCTCAATAGCCTTATTAATCTCTGCCTGAGCTTGAGCGCTGATTGCGGAAATTTTAGATTCATAATCAGCCCTGAGCTTGGCAATTTCAAGTTTAGTATCCTCTATCTGGCCAAGCTCAACGCTGATTTTTTCCCTGCGCTGGTCCAGAATCCCGAGGATTCTTTTCCAGGCAAAATGTTTTAACAGAAACAGCAGCAGAAAAAAACTTAAAACCTGCGCAAATATCTCATTTGCGCTAAGCATTTTTAAAAGCTCCATGTCAGGGCTTCTCCTTGGCTCTATTTGCCGGCGTACATAAAGGCAAATACCAACACATAAATGGTAATCGCTTCAATAAAAGCGCAGCCGATAATCATGCTCATCATAATTTTATTGTTTGCCTCCGGCTGCCTGCTGATTGCGCTCATAGCTGAAGCAACCGCGATACCTAAGCCGATTGCCGAACCGAATGCTGCCGCGCCTAAAGCTATGGCAACGCCCAAATCCATTGCTGCCTTGAAATCCATGTCATCCTCTCTTTCTTATTGAACAGCTTCTTCTTCGTGGCTTAATACTAACGCAAAATATATCGTAGTTAACAGGCAGAAAACCACGGCCTGGACAATTCCCGTCAATATTGCCATGCACATATTAAAAAATAACAACGGCAGGCCTTTAATGCCAAAACCGGAAAGCAGCCCGATTAATATTTCATCCCCCCAGATATTACCGCGTAAACGCAAAGACAGGCTTAACGGCCGGATCAACTCCGTAATAATATGTAAAAACAGCATAAACAGCGGCATAATGACCGTAAAAGCCAAAACTCCGCGCGGCCTGCCCGCCAGGTGATCCAGGTAACCCAAAAATCCCAATTCTCTTATTGCGGTATATTGCACATAAAAGAATACGCACAGCGCTAAAGATAAAGTCGTTGACCAACTGGCGGTAGGGGCCTTGATAAATGGAATTAATCCGGAAAGGTTCATAAAAAGTATATAAATAAAAAGGGTGCCCACAAAAGGCGTATATTTCCTCCCCTTGGGGCCGATAATCCCGCAAACAAAATTATCCAGGCCTCCAACAATCATTTCAACGGCCCCTTGCAGGCGGCCGGGTATCAAGCTTTTCTTCCGGCAGGCAAAAAAAGCCAGCGCTCCTAAAACCAAAACAATAATTAAGGAGAATGTTACGTTCTCCCAGAGATGGATAAACCTGAAGAAAGGATTTCCGGGAAAAGTTTCTGCCAGGATAGAAAAAACATTCGGTAATTCCGGGATTCCGGTATTTTGGCTCATTTCTTATTCATCCTGGTTACAATCCTTAAGATCCTGATCATCTCCATTATACCTGCCATAAAACCAACGGCAATGCCGGCAAACACGACATAAGAAGACAAATTAAACCTCTTCTGTAAAAAAGTACCTACAAAATACCCCGAAAGCGGCCCGGCTGCCAGCATAAAAGGAATAAAGGTAATAAAGCCTGCGATTTTTACTCCTTTATAGAAATCTTCTTTTTGCATAGTGTGCTCATAAAAAAAATTGACGCCTTCTATCCAATACTGGATTTGGGACGTCATGTTTTACCGGTTACTGCCTGCCATCACCTCTGGAAGTTATTAAAATGATACCATAAATACCGGTTTTGTCAATCATTTTATCTCGAGTATTTCTCTAAAAATAGCGGTAATGCAAAGCATTGCTTCTTTTATCTGCCTGGAGGGGGATTTTCCGAAATCAAGGCTCTTTGGCTGGATACCGATGATTATTACTTTACAACCGATGGACCAGGTAAGATAATCCACCAAAATTTTAAGCGGCAGTTGATGGGTACAAAAAGAAATCCCGCTTGCCTCATCCGGGCTGATTAACCTGGCCTGGCCTGCTTTTTTCCCGATATCGGCAGCATCGATGAGTATAAGATGCGTTGGGTTGAATTTTTTGATTTGCCCGGTGACATTTTCAGGGGCAGTATCCCCGATAAAAACCTTAAAAACCCTGCGGCCGGAAAATGCGGGAATACTTTTTTTTAAATCTTTGGCAATAAGGACCCCGCAGGCATCGTCTCCCCGTAACTGCGAACCAATGCCCAATAAAGCAATTCTTTCTGCATCATGAAGTTTTTTCTTGAGGGCTGTCTTGAGGGCCATTGCGAAAAACTACTTTTAATTTTGCGCCGTCTAATTCTGCCAGTTCAATATCCTGGGTAAATTCCAATGCCCCCTTAGGGCAAACATCAACGCACTGGGCGCAATAAATACATTTACCAAGGTCTATTTCCGCTTCAAATTGTTTTTCACCTGTTTTTTTTATTGTTATGGCCCCTGACGGGCAATCCCTCATGCATAACTTACAGCCAATGCATTTCTGCGGGTAAAATTTCAACTTTCCCCTAATTTTGCCGGCCATCTCAAGTTTTTCATAAGGGTAAAGATTGGTTGCCGGCTTTTTAAATAAGGAATGTAAAACCTGATGCATCATCCTACCGGGCTTCATCGCGATAAAATACCTTTTAAGACAAGGTTAATTAAAAGCTGGATAAACCCCAGCGGCACCATATATTTCCAGCAGAACCGGATCATCTGGTCTATACGCAGGCGGGCAAATATCGTGCGCAGCAGGGCAATAAGCCCGACGATAAATAAAACCTCGGCTAAGTAAATAGTAAACCTTGCAAACAAAGGAAGATTCAGGCCAACCGGTAAAAATACCGCAGCCAGTAACGAAGCTCCGGCAACCATCTCTATATCTAGCGTTAACCTGAATAATGCCAGGAATCTTCCGCTGTATTCCGTAAAACTTCCGGCGACTATTTCTGTTTCTGCTTCCGGGGCGTCAAATGGGACCTTCTCTAATTTACCCATAAGCGCAATCAGGGATACAAAGAAGCCTATAATATTGGACAGCCAGAATAAAGGATGATTATTATAAAATACCGTTATCCCGTATAATGACCAGGTATCTGCGAGCAAGGCGGCAGACAGGATGCCCATAAATAAAGGTATCTCATAGGCAAACAGTTGGGTTATCGCCCGCACAGAGCCGATGCGCGCAAAAAGAGAAGTCGAATACCATCCTCCGATAAAAATTGCCATAGTAGGAAGGGTCAATAAATACAACACCACGATAACATCTCCGTCAAAAGAAAATAATGCCCGGGTATCCCACAGCGGGATATAAAGAAATGCGGTTATAACCGAAGCCAAAGCAAAAACAGGGGCAATCTGAAATATTGTAGAGTTTGCCTCTTTAGGGATAATTTCTTCCTTTGCCACAAGTTTTATAAAATCAGCAAATGGCTGAAACCATGGAGGGCCTATTCTGTTCTGCAGGCGCGCATGCAGTTTTCTATCGGCAAATTCCGCAAAAAAACTAAGGACACCCACAAAAATAAGCCCGGGAAAAACTAAAATAGAAAATAACGCTTTTATCATCGCTTTAAAACCCGGCTCCCCGGGTCTCTTTATTTAATTTCGTGAAATCTATGCCATGCCGGCGGTGCCAGGCAATGCTATAGGCATGCAAATCCTGCCACTTTATAATTTGCTTCCTATTAGTATCCAGATAATCAACGGAAATGAGCCGGTCAGTGCAAGAAAAACACGGATCTATCGCGGCTATTACAATAGGCATATCTGCCAGATACCTGTCCTTAAGCATATGCTTGACCGCCTGAACATTAGCCAATGTCGGCGCGCGTACCTTTACCCGCTCCGGCTTTTCTGTGCCGTTTGATTTAATGTAATGCATATCTTCGCCCCTAGGGGCCTCATAACGGCTCAATGCTTCTCCCGCAGGGATCTTTCGCGGCGCCTTTACCGATAACGGGCCGGCCGGCATATCTTTAATAACTTGGCGGATTATTTTAAAAGATTCCAATAATTCTTTAACACGCACTAAGGTGCGGCCATACACATCATTATGATTGTCGGTGATTACATCAAAAGAGAGGCTGCCATACGCCGCATAAGGATCGTCGCGCCTTACATCGCGGGTAACACCGCTTGCACGCGCTGTCGGGCCGACAGCATCTAAACGCAGGGCATCTTCATGCGACAACACCCCCACCCCTAATAGCCTTTTTATGATGCTTGTCTCTGTAGTAGCAATACCGATATAATATTTAGTCCGTTCTTCAAGGATATCAACTGCCTTAAGCACATCAAGCGCCTGCTGCTCTGATACATCACGCCTTACTCCGCCAATGGTATTTATCGCATAATTAACGCGGTTACCGGTTAACTCCGCCAACAAATCCATAACCACTTCCCTGTCGCGCCAGGTATACATAAGCAAAGTATCGAAACCTATTTCATGGCCTGCCACGCCGAGCCAGAGGAGATGGCTGTGGATACGCTCTAATTCTCCAATCAAAGTACGGATGTATTTGGCCCTTTCGGGGATTTGAAGGCAGGCGATTTCTTCAACTGCCTGGATAAAACAGGTGGAATGCGAATGCGAACAGATTCCGCATACGCGCTCAATAAGATAGATATCCTGGATATAACTTCTTTCTTCGCAGGCCTTCTCTATGCCGCGATGATTATAGCCAAGCCTTATCTCTACGCCTAAAATCTTTTCGCCTTTTAAAGCAATGCTGAAGCTTTCCGGCTCCTTCAATGCCGGGTGCTGCGGCCCCATAGGAATTTTAAATTTATGCGAATCATGCATATTCGATAACCCTCGCTTTCTTAAACAATCGGCTTCCAATCTTTGCGCAAAGGAAACTGATCTTTGGGCCAGTCATCCGTTAAAGGATAACGGTTTCCCGGAGGCAGCCCGTCAATCCTTGCCCCAAAAAGATCTGCCAGCTCCCTCTCATAAATTTCGGCTCCGGGGAAATACCCTGTTACGGTCCTGATTACCGGATTTTCTTTACTGACGCTTATCTTGATATTTAAAACTATGCCGCTGTCAAGCGCCAAGTGATACATAAAACTTAATTTATCCTGCTCGTCAAGGCCGGTTATTGAAATAAGGTGGGAAAAATTCAGATCATTTTTGGCGAATACAAATACCTTTTCAAAATCAGCCGGATCAACTTCCAGAAACAGGCGCCGGGGCCTGGTGATATTAACCCTGTTTTCCAGGCAGCTGAATTTTTTGATTAATTCCTGCTTGATATTTTCTTCCTGCGGCATTTTGGCCTCCAAAATTATTTTTTAAGGCTCGCTAATAATTTTACTGCCCCGTCGATTATTGCCTTTGGGCTTGCGGGGCATCCGGGTATATAAGCTGAAACAGGTATAACCGAATTAATGCCTCCCTTTATATTATAACAGCCGTTAAACACCCCGCCGGAACAGGCGCAGGTGCCTACCGCAATAACAAATTTCGGCTCTGCCATCTGTTCATAAATCCTCTCTAACCTGCATTCTATCTGCCTGGTAACCGGGCCTGAGCAAACCAGGATATCCGCGTGGCGCGGGGCGCCTTTTAGCTGCACGCCAAATCGTTCCAGATCATATCGCGGCGTAAGGGCTGCGATAATTTCAATATCGCACGCATTGCAGGCCCCGGTATTAAAATGGATAATCCACGGGGATTTTATGCGCGCCCAGGTCAGGATTTTTCTTCTGATATCCATTTAATAAATCAGCTCCTCATCAATATATACAATCCGATAACAGCCCCGATAACATATAAAATCGCCAGGGTAAATGTCTGCAGTATCTCGACAGGTACAGTGGTAATAATTAAAGTGGCAACATGGGCGATTGTAAAAAAGAAGGCAAAAGGGAAAAAAGTGCTGTAATCGGGCTGGGCCATATGATTATAATTATCCTCTCCGCAGGCATAAGGCGTGCCTCCGTCTTCAGTATGCCTGTTAGCCTTAAATGAAACCTTTGAGAATAGGTAGGAAAGCAGAAAACAGGCCAAAAGCACAATTATAAATGCCGCCGGCGGAGAAAGAAAACATTTTTCCATATCAGCTCCAAATAACCCCATTTTAGCCCTTTATATTTTTCATCTTTCTTAGATCCAGAGAATTATTATGGCTGCGGATTCCTAAAACAACCCCTACCGCCACAGTCATCACAACCACCTCAACAACAATAAAAGTTATTACCAGCGCCTGCGTCAACGCGCTATGATTAGTAATGTAACCCGCCAAAACTATCAGCAATGTTACTGCTTTTAACAAAAGCTCCAGCCCAATTAAAGCCCGTATTAAATTAAACGTGGTAAGTATACAGTAGAACCCAATTACAATAAGCATAAAAATGAAAATACCAAACGGCCAGAAGGCCTGTATAGCCTGAGGGATCATTTTTTAACGCGCTCCTTAAATAAAATTACCACTCCGAAAACCCCGCATAATAATACAATAACCTGCCCAACCATATCAAGAGATCTAAAGTTCCATAATATATTCCTTACATTGGTTTCTGTCTCAGGCGGCGGGAGGATTAAATTAGGCCTTACCTTAACAAAGCTTAAGCCAATACCCGCCAGTATTACAATAACCGGCAAATACCTGAACCTTCTGAACCTATCCTTCATATGCTTTATAATTTCTTCGTAACTCAACGGCTGAGTAAGGCTTATTGTGCTGATAAAAAGCACGGAGATCAAGCCTGTGCATACTGAAAGTTCAAAAACCGCAGCCAGGGGCGCATTAAGTTTAAACATCAGCACAGATAAAATCGCGCTGGTAAGGGCAAGGGCAATGCCGGAGCGTAACAAGCTTCTGGTCATTACCGCCCATAGCGCGGCAAGAATCATAAGAATAAGGATGACAATATCTAAAGTTATTAACACTTTCTTCTCCTAAAACTTCAGCAATTTCAGGCAAAAGGGAAAAACCAAGCCCAGGCCGATAGTTATAGCGCTTAGTAAACAGGCCGGAAGCAACAAGCCAAAACCCGGCTCTTTTATCCCCGCAAATTCCTCTTTTATATTTCCAAAAAATACCCTGCGCTGCATAGAAATAAAATACGCCAGCGTAAGGATACCGGCTATCACTGCCAAGGCAGCATACCCATAATTCCCTGATGCCCAAAGCGCCAGTACAATAATCAGCTTGCTCCAGAATCCTGCCAAAGGCGGCATCCCTGCGGTAGACAAGGAAGAGATTAAGCAAGTAGTGCTTGTTACCGGCATCTTTGCTGATAAACCCCCCAGCTTATTCATATCCCTCGTCCCTGCCTGTAACTCAATAGCGGCGCTGTTAATAAATAACGACGACTTAAAAACCGAGTGGTTAAATAAATGAAAAAGCGCGCCCATAATACCCAATGCGTTTCCAGCCCCTAAACCTAATACGATATATCCAACCTGGCTGATACTTGAATATGCCAGCATCCTTTTAAAATCACTCTGCCCGGCAGCTGCCAGGGCGCCGGCAACAACCGAAAGCGCGCCAACAAATAAAATGACCTGCCTGATCGGATTATCAAAATTAACCACTGAAACCAACAGCCTCATTAAAGTAAAAATACCGACCAGCTTTGTAATTATCCCTGCCAGGAGAGCTGACACCGGGGCAGGGGCCGATGAATAAACATCGGGAAGCCAGCCATGAAACGGCATAAGCCCGCCTTTTATAAAGAGCGCACAGATAAACACCCCTGTTGCAAACATAACAATAAGGCTGTGCGGCGAATTTATTAATACGGCATGTATGGCCGAAAAATCAGTTTTGCCGGATACAAGCAAGAACAAGGCTATTGACAAAAGCATCAGCACAGTAGCAACCGCTGAAAGTATAATATATTTAAAAACAGCCTCAAGGACCAGCTTCTCTTTATCAAAGGATATGAGGATAAATGACGCTACTGTTGTAATTTCAATAAATATATATAAAGAAAAGATGTCTGTTGTCAGCGCCAGCCCGTTACTGCCGGCTAAGATAATAAATAAAAGGCTTATAAAGTTAAATAACTTTTCTTCCTCCTTGATGATATATTTTGCAGCCAGGAGCACTGCGCCTAAGACAACAGCTGTGCTAAGAAGGGCGACACAGCCGAAATTATCGACATTTAAACTAAAACTTAAAGGGTATATTGGCGCATTTAAATCAAAACCAAAAAATCCAAAAACATAACCTATGGCTAAATATACCTGCAGGGCCAATAAAACTAACAGCCACCAGAAAGCTGCCTTCTTCATCATGGCCCTAAACGGTAAATTAAGGACAATCAGAGAAAATAGCGGTAGAAGTATGAACAGCAAAAACACTTGTCCTCCTTAAAACTGCCTGCCAATAAGCAGGCTAAACCGAATGCGTTAAAAATATTATCACGATCAACATCCCCAGAAGAGACCATACTAAATACTTGGAGTAGCTTCCGGAATGTAATTTCAAAATTGCCCTGGAAGAAATGCCTGCCAACTTCGGTGCAGCAGTATCATATAACCAATCAACCCCCCTGTCCAGGCGCCAGGCAATCTTTGAAAATATACCCACAACCTTTAATCCGATATTGTATGGATCAAAAATTCTTTTTTCCGCCTTTTCATAAATCGTGGATAAAACAGGGGCATGGTATATATGATCTGCCGCCTTAATACCGCTTCCCCCTGCCTTTGCACCAAAGAGATGGTTTAATAAAGCCGCAGCCAAGACAACTAAAGTTATAATTACAAGCATGGTGTTAGGCGGAAATCCCGCGAAATTATGGCCGTTGAGCCTTATTGTTCCGATAATCGGCTGAATCAACCCATTAAGAGGCAGCGCATTATATACGCCGAATAAAATACATACCGAAGCAATTACAACCATGGGCAGAAGCATTGGAAGCGGCGCCTCTTTTACTTTCTCATTTTCACGGCTTGATTTACCTAAGAAAGCCGCGTGCCCGAGCTTTAAGAATGAGGCGGCAGTAAAAAATGAACCCAGAACGGCAAGTATATAGAACAAATTACCCCTTTCCAATGCGCCGTCATAAACCAGCTCTTTGGAAAAAAATCCGTTAAAAGGCGGCACGCCGGATATCGAAGCTGCGCAAATAATAAAACAGATAAAAGTAACCGGCATTTTCCTTCCCAATCCGCCTAATTTATTTAAATCCGTTGAACCCGCCTGTTTCTCAACCGCGCCGGCAGTAAGAAATAAGCCGCTTTTATAAATAGCGTGGTTAATCATATGAAACAGTCCGCCGGCTATCCCTGCGGGAACCGCAGTCCCGATACCCAGGATCATATACCCTACCTGGCTGATTGCATGATATGACAATAATCTTTTATAATCTTTTTGAATCAATGCCATCATTACCGCGAGTAATATCGTCACAACACCTATAACCATAAGCATAATGCTCATTCCGGAATCAGGGGCTAATTTGAACATATCCAGGCAAATCCGGGCAAGCAAATATATCCCTAAAAGTTTTTCTAAAGCCGCCGGTAAAAAAGCCATAAAAGGAAGCGGCGCCTCAGTTGAGGCATCCGGAATCCAGCTATGGAACGGCATTGAGCCGGCTTTGGAAATCGCGCCAATAATCAATAGCACAAACGCAACGCTCCCCAGCGCGTCTAAAGGCAGGCTGATTTTAGAAATAGTAAGCGTATGCGCCAGATGGCCGGTCAGGGCTATGCCGGCCATCATGCATAGATCCGTTATCCCCACAATAATCAATGCCTTGGTTGCGGCCTTAAAGGCAAACTGCCCACCTATAGCAATCATTGCAAAGACAGTTAAAAGCAAACCCTCCCAAAAAAAGAGCATGGCCAACAGGTTATCCGCAAGCACCGCCCCATTGACCAGAGAAATTGAAATTAAAAGATAGGCGTAAAACTGGCGGGCATACTCTTTGCCGCGCATAAACATAATTGAATAAAGAGTGATCAAAAATCCGAAACCGGCTGTAGCGGCAATTATAAAAGAGCTGAAATTATAAAGCCTGAGCGAAAATTCCAATCCCTTCCCCAGCCAGGGTAAAGAAAGAATAATGTTGCCCTTAAACAACACAATAGCTACTGCCAGGTTCATTAAAGCGGCAAATACAGCCATTGCTTCTTTGGCCCGGCGTAATTTTTCAGGAATTACAAAAATAGCCGCCGCCAAAACCAAAGGCATTAATATAGGTAAGAATAAGATTTTATCCATCATTTAGCCATTGCCAGCATCTGGGTTGTTGAAATTGCCGCAAAATTATAAAGGTAGCTTATGAAAATCCCACCGGCAAGCGAAAGCACTGCCAGCGTTGCTACACTAAAAACCATCAGCCTATCCCCTTCTTTTTGAGAAGGCGACTTCTCCTGGCCTAAAAATACCAGATTAAAGACCCTTAAAAGATAAGCTATGGTTAAGAAAGCCCCTGCGAGAAAAACAAAAGCAATGGCCAATTGGCCGCTTTCTACCGCGCCTGAAAATACTAAATACTTGCTGAAAAATCCGCCGAATGGAGGTATACCCATTACCGAAAAAGCGCAGAGCAAGAAAGATATTGCCGTAACCGGCATGGCCTTAATAAGGCCGCCTAATTTGGTAATATCCCTGACTTTTGTATTCTGTTCGACAATACCGGCGCAAAGGAATAAACCGGCTTTTGCCAAACCGTGCATAAGGATATACAGTAATCCGCCGATGATCCCAACCTCATTGCCTATGGCCAAACCAAAGAAAATAAAACCTATCTGGCTCACCGTAGAATATGCGATAATCCGTTTTAGATCGGTCTCGATAAGCGCTGCGCCGGCACAGACTAAACTGCTTAACGCGGCTATCACCGGGACAACGGTATGCCACACCGGGCTGATTGAATAAACCGCAATAAACAGGCGGGCAAAAACATAAAGCCCGATTTTTACCAATATTGCGGCATGCAGAAGCGCGGTAACCGGAGAAGGGGCAACACCCGCGTCAGGAAGCCAGGTATGAAACGGCAGTGTCGCTGATTTAGAAAATATTCCAACCAGAACAAGGGCTACGGCAATATTTGAAATTAAATTGGCCTTCAGGTCAAACGTGCCTGTCTGCTGATAAATGCAGATAAAACCTAAAAGCATAACCAGGGCGCCAAATACCGTTACTAAAAATGCCTTATCCGCTTTTAAAAGATGCTCCCTTTCCCTGAAGAAACCAATTAAGCGCCAGCTGGTTATAGCGGTAATTTCCCAGAATATATACAGGAATATCAGGTTCCCGGAGAATACTATGCCCATCATCGCGCCAAGAAACAATACCACCATAAGATAATATTCATTTTGATTCTTATAATGGTTGATATAGCCGAAGGAATACAAAATAATTATGGCGCTGATGAAAGAAGACGCCATGGCCATAAATAGCGCAAAGCTGTCAGCGTAAAAGGCTGAATTGAACCCTAAAAGAAAATTATGGGATACAATTACCGGTTGGCCGGTGATTACCTGCGGAAGGAGCTTTAAAGAAAAGATAAACGAAGCAGAGACAAGCGCGAGGGCAAGAAAATTCCTGAACCTGGAAGAGATAAATCCCGCAAAAGGCAGGACAAACGCCCCGGCCAGCGGAACAAAAACTATGCTTAAAAGCATGGATTCGTATTTCATAGCCCCTCTTTAGCCTGCCACTTATCAATTAATTTAAGGTATAATTCTAACTCTCAGAATACCTTTGTCAACTTATTTTATACTGTTAAGGGAATTATATAACCGACAGGCAAGTAGCACCCATTAAATATTTATCAATATTATGCGCTGCCTGCCTACCCTCGGCAATCGCCCAGACAATCAAGGATTGGCCGCGGCGCATATCTCCACAGGCAAAAATTCCTCTTTTAGAGGTCATAAAATTATCAGCGGTTTTTACGTTTCCCTTCTGATCCAGGCCTAATTTAAGCTCTTCAATTATGCCTTTTTTCTCAGGATGCAGAAAACCTAGGGCCAGAATTACCAAATCTACTTCAATTTCAAACTCGGAACCGGCTGCTTCTTGCATAACGGGGCAGCCCCGGTCATCTTTCTTAAATTCAACCCTGACGCAGGAGAGCTTTTTAATCTTACCGTCCGAACCAATAAACTTTTTGCTTAGCACCGACCAATCCCGCTCTCCGCCTTCTTCGTGACTGGTCGAAGATTTAAGCAACAGGGGGTATTTCGGCCAGGAATAATCCGGGGTGCGACAGGTTGGCGGTTTAGGCATAATTTCAATTTGCACAACACAGGATGCGCCCTGGCGATGCGCGACTCCTACGCAATCAGCCCCGGTATCCCCTCCGCCGATAACTACGACCCGCCTGCCCTTAGCGTCAATCAATTTACCGGGCGCAATATCCTGCCCTTTCATCCTTTTGTTTGACTGGATCAGATAATCCATGGCAAAATGGATCCCGGCAAGATGCCTTCCTTCGATATTTAAATCCCGCGGGGTGCGCGAGCCGCAGGCAATACAAACTGCGTCAAATTCATCTTTTAGTTTATTAATTTTATAATCAACCCCTATATTTATTCCGGTCCTGAATTTTACCCCTTCTTTTTCCAAAATCTTGATTCTGCGGTCAATTATTTTCTTCTCCAATTTAAACTCAGGAATTCCATAACGCAATATTCCTCCGATAGCGTCGTCTCTTTCAAAAACTACAACACTATGGCCGGCAAAATTGAGCTGATCCGCGCAGGCAAGGCCGGCCGGGCCCGAACCAACTACAGCTATTCTTTTACCTGTCCTTTTTTTAGGGGGACGCGGCTTTATTAATCCATTTTTAAAAGCATGCTCAATAATAGCTAATTCATTTTCGCGGATAGTTACCGGATCATCATTAATCCCTAAAACGCAGGCATATTCGCAAAGAGAAGGGCAAATCCTGCCGGTAATTTCAGGAAGATTGTTAGTGGCTCTGAGCAAACTAAAAGCCTTCTCCCATTGGTTATGAAAAACAAGGTCATTCCACTCCGGGATGTAATTACCTATGGGGCAGCCCGAATGGCAGAAAGGCGTGCCGCAATCCATGCAACGCGATGATTGCTCCTTAACGGAAATCTCCGGGCGCAAAAGATTAACTTCTTTAAAATCTTTCACTCTTTCGCAAGCCGGGCGCAAAAGAAGCGGCTGCCTTTTAACCTTCAGGAATCCCTTGATATCACCCATCGGTGTATTCTCCCGAATCTGCCTTCTTAACAGATTCTTTCTCTTCCAATATACGTTTATATTCCAAAGGCATAACTTTAATGAAAATATCAGCATATTTATGGAAATTATCAACTATCTCTTTTGCCTTCGGGCTTTGCGTATATTTATAATGGTTAGCCAGTAAATTTTTAATTGTTTCTATGTCAGGGGCGGCTATTTTTTCCAGCGCGACCATCTCCATATTGCACTTTCTCTTAAAATCTCCTCCCTCATCCAAACAATAGGCGATTCCGCCGGACATCCCTGCCGCAAAGTTCCTGCCGGTTTTTCCCAAAACAACGATCCTGCCTCCGGTCATATATTCGCAGCCATGATCCCCTACCCCTTCGACAACCGCATCTAACCCGGAATTCCTGATGCAGAATCTTTCTCCGGCAACACCTCTGATATAGGCCTCTCCGTTAATTGCCCCGTAAAAAGTAGTGTTCCCGATAATAATATTTTCATCCGGCTTATAATCCGCCTTTTTATCCGGATAAATTATAATTCTACCTCCGGATATGCCCTTGCCGACATAATCATTAGCCATACCCTCCAGGACAAAAGTAATACCTTTGGCTAAAAAGGCGCCGAAGCTTTGGCCGGCAACACCTTTAAAATTACACTTAATCGAATCTTCCGGTAATCCGCTTTCTCCGTGCCTCTTGCAAACCTCCCCGCTTAACATTGCCCCTGTCGTACGGTTTACATTTTCAATCTTTTGTCTTATTTCAACATCCTGGGCATTCTCTAAAGCCGGCTTGGATAATTCAATGAGTTTTAAATCAAGGATTTTATCGATGCCATGATCCTGTTTCCGGCAATAATGCGTTTTTACCGATTCGGGCACTTGCGGCTTATAAAGGATTTTAGAAAAATCAATTTCTTTTGCCTTCCAGGGCAGGATTTCCTGATTCAACTCAAGTAAATCTACCCTGCCGACCATATCCTCTAATTTCCTGATACCTAAAGAGCTCATAATCTGGCGTAACTCGTTAGCGATAAAAGTAAAATAATTTATAATATACTCCGGCCTGCCAGAGAATCTTTTTTCCAGGATTTCATCCTGCGTGGCAATGCCTACCGAACAATTATTCAGGTTACAGTGCCGGAGCATAACACAGCCTAGAACAATTAACACCGCGGTACAAAACCCAAACTCTTCAGCGCCTAATAATGCGGCAATAGCTACGTCACGGCCTGTGCGCATCTGGCCGTCGGTCTGCAAGCGCACCCTGCTCCTTAAATCATTCAAGACTAAGGTCTGGTGTGTTTCCGAAAGGCCTAATTCCCAGGGAAGCCCGGCGTGCTTAATTGAACTTAAAGGTGAAGCGCCTGTCCCCCCGTCCCCGCCTGAAATAAGGATCATATCCGCGTGGCCTTTTGCAACCCCTGCGGCAACTGTGCCTACGCCGGTTTCAGAAACTAATTTTACGCTGATACGCGCCTCAGGATTTGCATTTTTTAAATCAAAGATAAGCTGCGCTAAATCTTCAATTGAATAGATATCATGGTGCGGCGGAGGAGAAATTAAAGTAACCCCCGGGGTAGTATAACGCGTTTTGGCAATTATCGCGCTGACCTTGTGCCCCGGAAGCTGGCCGCCCTCGCCGGGCTTGGCACCCTGGGCAATTTTAATCTGCAGCTCATCGGCATTAACCAAATAATTTGCCGTTACCCCGAAACGGCCGCTGGCAACCTGTTTAATTGCGCTCCTCACAGAATCACCGTTAGGCAAAGGAATAAAACGCGCGGGGTCCTCCCCGCCTTCTCCGGTATTGGATTTACCCTTCAGCCTATTCATTGCAATAGCGATTGTCTCATGCGTCGAGCGGCTAATCGAACCAAAGCTCATCGCGCCGGTTGCAAAATGTTTCACAATCTCCTGTACCGGCTCAACTTCATCCAGTAAAATGGATTTTTGTGTTTTGAATTTTAATAAACTTCTTAAAGTAGCGGGATTCTTTGACTGATCGTTAATTAAACCCGCGAATTCCTGATATTTTTTATAGTCATTATTGCGCGCCGCATCCTGCAAAGCAGCAATACTTTGCGGGTTCCAGAGATGAAATTCTCCGTCGCGCTTCCACTGATAAACTCCGCCTGTATTCAGGTAATCTGTTTCCTGCGGCATTACAGGAAAAGCCTCCTTATGCCTCATAATAGTTTCCTTGATAATAGTATCTAAAGAAACCCCGTTAACCCTGGAAGCTGTACCGCTGAAATAATTATCAATTACATTTTGATTTAATCCCACTGCTTCGAATATTTGGGCGCCCCGGTAACTCTGCAAAGTAGATATCCCCATCTTGGAGAGAACTTTTAAAATTCCTTTATTTATGGCCTTTATGTAATTATGCTTTGCCTTTTCGGCATCAAGATCCAATTGTTTATCTTTAACCATGCCCTCTACAGCCTCAAAAGCAAGATATGGATTAACGCAATCGGCCCCATAACCAAAAAGCAGGGCAAAATGGTTTACTTCGCGAGGTTCTGCGCTCTCCAGAATGATACTAATCTGGGTGCGCAAAGAACGCCGCAGCAAATAATGGTGCAGGGCAGAAACCGCCAAAAGGCTGGGGATACCGGCATAATTTTTGTTTACCCCGCGGTCACTTAAAACAATAAAGGTATACCCTTCTTTAATAGCAGACTCTGCTTCCCGGAAGATTTTCTTAAGCTCTTTTGAAAAATCTACTTTAGCGGCTACCTTAAAAAGTAGCGAGATACTCTTGGTTTTAAAACCATTCTTTTTTATTTTACGTATCTTTTCAATTTCGCTATCACTGAGAATCGGACGGTTCACTAATAATTTATGGCAGTGATCCTGGCCGTCGCTCAAAATATTCTTCCCCGGACCCAGGTAACTGGCCAAGCTCATTACCAGCTCCTCGCGGATAGGGTCAATCGGCGGATTAGTTACCTGGGCAAATAATTGTTTGAAATAAGAAAATAAAAGCTGCGGCTTAGCTGAAAGCAGAGCATGAGGGGTATCATTGCCCATTGAACCTATCGGCTCCTGGGCATTCTCGGCCATCGGCTTAATAATTGTTTTTAAATCTTCGCGGGTATAACCAAAGGCTTTTAGCTGGGTTAACGTATCGGTTTTATTTTTCTTCGGGGTTTTAACGGGTAAATCATCCAACTCCAGGATATTTTTATTAATCCACTGTTCATACGGCCTATCCTCGGCCAACTCTTTCTTTATCCGGCTATCCTCAATTATGCGGCCGGCCTTAGTATCGATAAAAAAAGTCTTGCCCGGCTCAAGCCTGCCTGAGTAAAGAATGTCAGAGGGCGCAATATCCAAAACCCCCACTTCAGAAGCCATAACTACAAAATCGTTTTTGGTAACAATATAACGGCAGGGCCTGAGCCCGTTACGGTCAAGCACCGCCCCGATGCAGAGGCCATCAGTAAAAGCGATAGCAGCCGGCCCATCCCAGGGCTCAATAAGGCAGGCGTGGTATTTGTAAAAAGCCTTTATTTTCCGGGTAAGCAAATTATTCTGCTCCCATGCGGCGGGTATAAGCATTGAAATCGCGTGCGCAAGGCTCCTGCCGGATAAAGTTAGAAGCTCAAAAACATTATCAATAGCCGCGGAATCACTCCCGCCGGGGACAATTACCGGGAGTATTTTTTTTAGGTCACGGCCAAATAACCCGCTTTTTAAAAGGCTTTGGCGGGCAGCCATCCAATTGATATTGCCTCTTAAAGTATTAATTTCACCATTATGCGCGATAAACCTGAACGGCTGGGAAAGATCCCAGGTAGGGAATGTATTTGTGGAATAACGCGAATGCACTAAAGCCAAAGCGCTCTTAATTTCTCTGGAATTTAAATCCAAAAAGAAATTTTCCACCTGATGCGGCATTAAAAGGCCCTTGTAAATAAAAGTGCGGCTGGATAAGCTGGGGATATAAAAAAAGGTTTTCTGCTTTATTTTTGAGGCGCGGATGATATTTTCAACCTGCTTGCGGATAACATAAAGCTTTCTTTCGAAAGACAGGACATCATTTATTTTTTTATTTACGCCGATGAAGATTTGTTCAATCTGCGGCTGGCTATCTTTGGCGCTTTGCCCGATATCCCGGTTATCCACCGGCACGCTGCGCCAGCCCAAAAATAATTGTTGTTCCGAAGCTATGGCCTTCCGGAAAACCTCTTTGCAGAATTTACGCTCATCTTTATCAAGCGGCAGGAATACTAGTCCTGAAGCATACCGGCCTTCTTCGGGTAATTTAATTTTTTCATCCGCGCAGACGGAAACAAAAAAATCATGCGGAAACTGAATAAGAATACCCGCGCCATCACCGGTTTTAGGGTCTGCGCCGCATGCCCCGCGGTGCGCAAGGTGCCTTAAAACCTCCAGCCCCTGCTTAAGAATATCGTTGCTTTTATTCCCCTTGATATTGCAAACAAACCCTACGCCGCATGAATCATGCTCGAACTGCGGATCATATAAACCCTGTTTTTGCGGTAAATATGCTTGTTTCATAAATTTGTTTTCCATCTTGTCACATCAATACCTAATTTCTTTATTTTTGCGCGCATTGTGTTGCGGTTAATCCCCAGGATACGGGCGGCCTTAAGTTGATTGCCTTCACAGCGCTCCAAGGCCTGTTCAAGTAAAGGTTTCTCGATTGCCTCTAAAACGGATTTATATAATACCCCTTTTTTCTCAATAAACAAGGAATTTTCCAATTCAACCACTTTATCCTTAATAAAAACCAGGTCCCTTATACAATTCTTTTTTACTACTCGGATTACATTGTCCTGATTTGCATTTACGGATAAAGTATACCCCTCCTGCTCTAACATCTTAGCCAAGGCTTCCTTTGTTTTTACTTCGTCTTCCGTAATCAGTATGGTAATCATATTTTGCTTAAAACTTATGCACGGCTACTGATAAAAAAAGACGTTCACTTTGGCAAAAAACAGTCCGGCCATCATGAACGCCTATGTTCTATTAGTTACATCTTAAAGCACTACACTGTGCTTATTATTCTTATTTTATGAACAACATTTCGCGGTACTTGGGTAAATCCCAGGCATCATCAGAGACTACACACTCAAGCTGATCCACATGTTTTCTGATATGTTCCATCAACGGCTTAAGTTCATTAAAATAAATTTCAGCGCGTTTCTCGTTGCTTACCTTTTTAGCATTCTCAAGTAACTTAACCATTTCCGAGGCATTCTTGCGCACATAATAAATCTTTAAAACCACGTCGCTTAAATGCTCCTTCTTGTCTTTTAAAGCCGCTTCATTCACCTTTAAGCGTGCGCTTTTCTTTAATCTAACCAGCTCATCCAGAGTGGCTGCCAATAATTTTTCATATTCATAACCGGCCGGGACAACCGAAGCATTCACCATTTCGTTTAATGTGTTGGCTTCGATTTCCAAGGTAAGGTTGTACATGTGAATCCAAATATGATAGCGCGCCACTAACTCTTCTTTTGAAAAAACTTTGTATTTTTCAAATAGAGCAATATTTTCTTTTTTAGTTAAAGCCTCGAGCGCTTCATAAGTTGCGGCAACGTTGGGCAGGCCTCTTTTCTTAGCCTCTTTTTTCCATTCTTCAGAATAATTATTCCCCTCAAAACGAACATGTTTAGTTTCTTTGACAACCTTGGAAATCACCATAAGCACGCTGGCATTAAAATCTTTTCCGCCAGATGTAGCCCGCTTAATCTGATCAGCAACATAATCAAGGCTTTCAGCGATAATCGTATTGATTACCGCGATGGGTGTTGAGATATTCTGCGATGAGCCTACGGCGCGGAATTCAAACTTGGCGCCGGTAAAAGCAAATGGTGAGGTACGGTTACGGTCAGTCGAATCCTTATTGAATTTAGGCAGGCGGCCTAGGCCTAAATCAATGATATCAGCCTTAGAAACTTTAGACTCGGTTCCCTTTTCAATCATATCCAGGATAGAATTCAACTGCTGGCCCAAGAATACGCTGATAATTGCCGGAGGGGCTTCATTTGCACCTAAGCGATGTTCATTACCGGCTAAAGCAACCGAAGCACGCAGAAGATCAGCATGCAGATAAACTGCTCTTAAGACCGCGGCCAATACTGCTAAAAATTGAAGGTTATCTTCCGGAGTTTGTCCGGGATTAAGCAAGTTGTTACCTAAATCATCCGCCAGCGACCAATTCAAATGTTTTCCGCTGCCATTTATCCCGGCAAAAGGTTTCTCATGTAAAAGGCAAACCATATCGTGGCGTAAAGCAACCTTTTTCATTAACTCCATAAGCAGCTGGTTATGGTCAGCGGCGATATTTGACTCCTCAAATACCGGAGCAAATTCATATTGGTGCGGAGCAACCTCATTATGGCGGGTCATAACCGGAATGCCCAGCTTATAAGCCTCCTCTGCCACTTCGAACATAAAATTAACCACCCGCTCTTTAATCGTACCGAAATACTGATCTTCCAGCTGTTGGCCCTTAGGTGAAGGCGCGCCGGTTAAAGTGCGGCCGGTCATAATTAAATCCTGCCGTAAATTATAATAATTTTTATCAATTAAAAAATATTCCTGTTCCGGGCCGCAGGTTGAGAATATCTTTTTTACATCTTTATGGCCAAAAAGTTTAACCAACCCTATGGCAGCTTTATTCAGGGCTTCATCCGAACGCAAAAGAGGAAGCTTTTTATCTAGTGCCTCTCCGTGATAAGATATAAAAATAGTGGGAATGCATAAAGTTTTACCAAGCTTACTCTCAATAATAAATGCCGGGCTCGAAGGGTCCCAGGCAGTATAACCTCTGGCTTCAAATGTAGAGCGAATACCTCCGGAAGGAAAACTTGAAGCATCCGGCTCCCCCTGGATTAATTTATTCCCGGAAAATTTCTCGATTACTTTACCCGGGCCGGTTATCGAAATAAAACTGTCATGCTTCTCGGCAGTAAGCCCGGTCATCGGCTGGAACCAATGCGTATAATAGGTTGCGCCTTTGGCAATCGCCCATTCCTTCATGGCCTCGGCAATTTCATTTGCCTGCGCCAAAGTTATAGTCTTGCCTTCAGACATCCAGGTTTTAAACG
>JAHFFR010000038.1 GCA_023247825.1 Candidatus Omnitrophota bacterium | reverse complement strand
ATGGCATGTTATAGCATAGATTCTCTGAAATAATCCAGCGGTCATGGATGTCGGCATTCAATTTATTATCAGATATAACACGTAATTCACACTTTACGCCATCGCTTTTGAGTTCTTTCTTTAGATCTTTGTACAAAGATAGAAATTTTTTATCCACTTTTTCTAACGACATCAAAATTCTTATGTCTTTTACTTTACCGGCATTAAGCGATTCTGATAACCAATCTAACCCAACTTTTGAAAAATATTTATCTACCCAGTAAATAAGAATACTTGAAAGCACGCGACACCTTGTTCAGTGAAAGCGTAAGGCAAATAACGCCTACCTCCCCAACTTGAGGTCACAAATTGTGACCTCAAGTTAGTAAACTCTCTTTTTGATAATTGAAACATAAAATCATCCGGAAAGCGTTTTTTATTTCTTTTTACTGCCTGGATAAATACTTTAGTTTGAACTCCATAAAGTTCAGCGAGATCCTTATCTAACATTACGTTCAGGCCCCTGATCAAAAATATCTTTTTCTCAATAATGTCTTGTCTAATAATATCTGCCATTTTTTTCCGCCTCTTCCTACTTCAATAGACGCAGGATAAGGCAAAATCTAACTTAAAATTTGGACAATTATCTTATTACGGAAAAATAGTCGCTGTCCCTAATTTCCGGAATTTCAAGGATTACAAGGACAATCCCTAATCTTTATGATTCTTTTACCGGCATTGCATTCGGGCAGGATTTTTGTTTCTGGTTTTAGTTCAACCCCAACAGACATAACCTTTATCCCTGCAGCAGCTGCAGCCCCCTCTTTAATTACAGTCGCAACTCCGCTTAACACATCCGCTACTTCTTTTGCAGGAGTTGTAGCACTGTAATTTACTGAAGTAAGCACTCCTTCACTCAAAGTTAGTGCAATATTATGTGTCTCAAGCCAAGCCGGGTCATAATAAACAGCATATTGCGTTGTGTAATCAGTCACAGTCGCAGTCTCGGATAAAGGCACAGGCTTACATGTTCCTTCGGCACTTGAGCCAATGACGTTCTTTTGCAGGTCTTCACGCACCGTGGTTTCGCTATCTACTACCACCAATTTAGGTTGATAAACGATAATCCCTTTTATAGGTTTACCGGAGTCAAATTGTGGATTTTTGACGGTATATAATTGCCCCGCGCAGCCTACTAATAAACCCGTTAACAAAATAACTAATACCTGTTTCATAGAGCCTCCTCTCTTTAAGGTACTTACTATCCCTTTTTAATACAAAGCTGGTTATTCAATACTTTCTTAAGCCCGAAGACAATGCAGGCAGAAGTTATAAAATACAACAAAACAATAATAACAGGGAATCTTATAAGCGCGGAAACATGAATAAGTTTAAGCAGCCAATTAAAAACCAATATAATACTGCTCAGAACAACCAGGGCAGAAAAAACAATCAGCTTGTGTTTCCAGATTAACTCACCAAGGGCTGATTTAGAACGGGCAAGCAGCATATCCCGCAGAGCGATTCGGCATTTCAAAGGCACATCTTCGATATTACCTTTTAATTTATCATTTATGGCCGAGATGGGAGTTAACTGGCCAGCGATCGGTGCAAGATCAAGGCCTAAACCGCCATCATTCTTTGCGGTGGCAAAATTCCGCGCGGTAAGGCGGCCGACATCAAAATCATGCTGGCGCAATTCTTGAGACAAAAACCCGCCGAAACTCCCCCAGAACCTGCCGGCAAGGAGATTGTTTGCGGCAGGAAAAATGGGGCGGATATCCAGGCCAATCTTGGCCCGCAGAGCGCCAACGCACTCCATAACAAACATAAGTTTCGTAAGTGCCGTGTCTAACATAGCCGGGCTGCCGCCGCGCAATAATTCATTTTTCTGCAGCAAAGTCCTGATTCTTTCTTCATTTTTCGATATATAGTTTCGGGCATTATTTTTGGCGAATTCCAGATTAACTTTTTCCTGCGTAGAATGCGCCGGCTTGGACTTGAACTGGGCTATCTCTTCAGCAAGGCTGGAAAGCGAATTATTGATTTGCGCCAGAGCCGCAGAATCCATTGCCACAAGATGCGCCCGGATACTTTGCAGAAATTTATCCTGCCAGATGAGGCGTTGATTGATTTTTATGGCATCATTCCAGTCACGAAAATGCGCCTCGGATAATATCGCGGGAACCAGCCTTTGGGCAACTGCCAACATGTCCGGATCTTCGTTAAACGACCCAATCTGTTCAGGCGGCGTGGGATCGACCAAAAGATAAATCCGGTTATCCATGCCGTCTGATCCTGTTTCCTGCAGATACTTTTCGCTAAGTTCCTGGGCTAATTCTTTCGCCCGATTGACCGGTTCATTATTAAAAATACCACCGTCGACATAGACAAATTCAAAATCGGGGTTATTTTTTACGGGCAGGGCCGTATTGGCATAAAACTCCGCAGGACGAGTTAGCTTACGCGCGGGAAACGCAAAAGGAAATGCTCCGGAAGCTCCCGCAGCATCA
This sequence comes from Candidatus Omnitrophota bacterium, assembly GCA_023247825.1. Classification (GTDB taxonomy): domain Bacteria; phylum Omnitrophota; class Gorgyraeia; order Gygaellales; family Profunditerraquicolaceae; genus UBA6249. The sequence continues at coordinate 8,866 of JAHFFR010000038.1, read as the reverse complement.
ATCATCTTTTTTATTTCATCCGCGTCTTTTGACTCCCGGCGCAATTCAAAAGGATACCAATCGGCGAATGTGGTTAACTTATAATCTTTCTTAAGATGCGGAAAGTATACCGTATAGGGAATCCCCGAAAGATTGGTTAAGGTCATGCCCACTTCTACCCGGTCAGGTAAAGGGCCAGGTTTCGGCGTTCCCACTGCCTCCGCTAAATGACTCTTTAGGTCTTCAATTACCTGATCGGAAAAAATAGAATATTTGGACATACTGCCTTTTCCCATGAGCTGCGCGATATCCAATCCCTCGACCCAGATCTTACGCATAAACTCAATAAGATCCGGATTATATACTGATGCCAAGCCATAGATCGCGCTATTTATCGACCCGGCAGAAGCGCCGGCAATAACATCCACTTCATAATCAATGTCATTTAGATTATTCCCGTTTTTTACCCAATTCTCGGCAAGGAGGCGGAAAATCGTAAACAACTCAGATAATACTCCCGCCTCGTAGCTTCCGAGCGACACGGCTCCACTGGTAACTAACGCGATCTTTCTTGGCATAGCTATCTCCTTGTGTACAGACACAACACCGGCGCAATACCTACTTAGCGCCGGTTTTCTAAGGTGCCAAATTGGCACCTTAGAACTTTCTGATATTCTCTTCTAGTTAACTGAATCATAAAATCACCGGGATTTTGCATCAAATTGTCTTTATGATAATGCCATCAGAAGGAATTATCGTAAATTTTTATATAGCTCAATGTTTAAACTCTTACACCTTCTGCAAAATCAGATTAAACCGTTCTAAGACCTTATCTAAATCAAATTCTTCTCCGGAACGAATAACCGGCTTAAGAAGATTGTCAATCTGCTTGCGCAAAAATGAGATTTTATCGGTACTAAGCCCAAAATTTTCTTTGTAATCGCCGGTATAGCCCTCATCAGACACTTTGCGCTTAAAGAGTTTGACAAAATTTTTGTCATAAAAATTAAATCCAAACTCCGAAATATACCAAAGATCGTAATAATCCCTGATTACCACGTCTTTTCTGGATATCGCGGCCTTAAGTTTTTCGGCAACTGCTTCTTTCCATGACAATGAGAGTACTTTTCCTCTCGGAAATAAATCTTCACCTGTAAAAGGGTCTTGATAAAAATGCTTAATCTCGGTGTTAACGGGCTTATCAAACGGTGGTTGGCGAAGAGATATTTCAATCTTAATCGTATCGTCTTTTGCCAGTAGAACGGACGGGTATTTGACTTTAAATACGTATTGCGTTGAGTTATTAAAGCCCTCCCCTTGCGGCTTATCGCATGTCAGATCAAGAGCTTTCAAAAATGAAGGCATCTTTTCACGGATAGAATTAATGGCTTTGGATCTCCGGGAGCGCGCGGTAAATTTAGCGTTATATGTAAAATCTAAATCCTCGCTTAAACGGTGATAATTGAGGTGCGCCTTATTAAGCAAGGTTCCGCCCTTAAAAACTATTTTATCGGTAAGCAAAGTTTCAATGTTATTTAGGATAACCGTTAGATAGTAGTCTTTCTCGACAATAGCGGGCCTAAACCTCATTTTGCCGGCAATCGCCGGAATAATATCTCTGAGTTTTTCTCTATCGATTAACAATGATTTTCCACTCCTTATTGATTTTGCCTTTGCGAAGCCGGCTGTATGGATCAAGAAGCACAAGAACCCTCTTTTTGCCGATACTCTTACGCAATGGTTCCAGCGCTTTATTCTGACAACCTAATTCTTGAAGTAAAAACCCGGCTCTTTTTCTTACCGAAACAACGGGGAATTTTTTTAAATACTGGATGAACCTCTCGATATCAATACTGCTGAGATTATCTTGTAACGCTAACTCGAAGTTACGCAGAGAACCTAAAGGGTTATAAGCGAAATCTACCAGAGTTCTCTCCCTGTCACTTACACATACCTCTTGATCTTCTACCTTTATTTTCTCAATACCGTAATATTTCCTGGGATCAATTTTTACAGCCTCATAACGAATACCGCTAATCTCTTTTTTGCATGATTTTGCGGTATTCAAAACAAAAATCGTGCGGGGGATTTGTTCAGTAAACCCCCAGTAGTTATACATCGTGAAATATCCGATATAATACGGCGTAACCCCCATCCATAGATCGGCAACCACAAATTCATTCGGCATCCACTGTTGATTGGGAGCCTTTAGCGGGACTAAAATATATTTACCTTTTTCAATCCTGATCAGGCGCCCTTTTTGAGTAAGAAAAACAAGGATTCGCGAAGCCTTGTTCTTATCAGGAAAAAGCTTTCGCACAAACCGCGTGGTAATCAGTTTTTGTTTCTCAAACTCTGCCCGGGAAATAAGGTAAACTTCATCTTTTGAAAGGTTCCGATAGCCATTTCTCATCTGTATATCCTATTCCTCGATGTTACGGTTTCCGCAACTTCAGTTAACGCAATACACTATACCCCTGAATGTATCTATTGTCAACCAAAATATTGGCGCTAAACTCGATTATTCTCAGTTTGAGATTTATGCAAGGAGAAGACAGACGGACAGTTACAACCGAAAAGTCGGCATTTCTTTTTGATAAAAAACACCCAAGGCAATGGGGCTGTCGGTATTATAATCCCATTCCCTGATCTTATTTGAGGCCTGATTAGAATCCCCCACATTATGATCTTTTATTTCATAAACCCGCTTGTCGTAATATTCATACATATTATAGTAGGTGACACAGACCTGCAGGATGTCGACTAGAGAAAAACCCTTATGCAGGATTGCTTCTTTAATAACCTTCTTAAGCAATTCAAGGCCGTGGGAGGTGCCGCGGGCTAGAAATGATGCGCCGCTGGCGAGCATTAATTCAAGCGGGTTTAGCGGAAGTTCCGTTGTCCCGGCCGGAGTTGAGCGGCCTTTGTAACCTAAAGGCGAAGTCGGGGTATATTGGCCGGTAGTCAGGCCATAGACACGGTTATTATGGATTAGCATAGTTATGTCAATATTGCGTTTTGCCGCAAATATCAGATGTTCGATCCCTTCGCCATAGGCATCGCCGTCACCGGCAAAACCAATTACTTTAACATTGGGATTGGCAAGTTTTATCCCTTCAGCCGCAGGCACTGCTCTTCCGTGGATGGAATAAAAGCTGTTGATATTTAAATAGTCAACGATTTTAGCGTGGCAGCCGATACCGGAAACTAAAACGATATTCTCGAAAGGAGTGCCTTCGGCATTTAATTCAAGCAAAACCGCCTTGATCGCATTGAGGATCGCAAAATTACCGCAGCCCGGGCACCAGGTATTCACCGCGTAAGTTCCAAGATTTACTTGATTCATTTTATAAGCCCTCTTATTCTTTCTTCCAACTCATCCAAAGAAAAAGGACGTCCGTCATATTTGGAGATATTTTGGTCCACATTAAATCCAAATGTTTTAATCAGGCGGGTTAATTGGGCGGTAGCATTATCCTCAACGCAGATTAACTTTTTTACTCCCTTAAGCGCCTGTTGAAATTGCTTTATTGGAAATGGCTCCATTACCAAGGGTTGAATAACTTTTAAGCCCAAATTTTTAGCCGCCTCAACACATACTCCCTTATTCGAACCCCAGCAAAGCAGGCCAACCGATGAATCCCTGTTTCCATAAACTTTTACCGCCTCCAGCCCCTCCAACTCTTTGGCTAAATATTCTTTTTTACGCAGGCGTTTTTCCTGCATTAAAACTGTCAGCTTGGGATCTTCGGTAGTGATGCCAAATTCATCATGCTCATAACTATTTACTTTGACAATCGCGTCCTTAGCCGGGGCAAATGCCAAAGGAGAAATGCCGTTCTCGGTGTTCAGGTACCTTTGGTAAGGAGATTTCCTGTCCCACAATAAAGGCGCTTCCGCTTTTACTTCGGGAATAGAACTTAGGTCAAAATTAAAATAGCCCTCGCCTAAGTTTTTATCGGTAAGAATAATCGCGGGTATCTGGTATTTCCAACTCAAATTCATTGCCTGCAGCGACCAATAATATGCCTCCTCGGTGTCGCCCGGGGCGACAATAAAACGGGTAAACTCCCCCTGCCCGGCGTTTAAAACAAAATGCAGGTCGGCCTGGGCCGAATACGTGGGAAGGCCGGTTGATGGCCCGGGCCGCTGGCCGACGATAATCACAATCGGTAATTCACTCATTCCCGCCAAACTTAAGCCTTCGGTCATCAAACAAAACCCGCCGCCGGAGGTGCCCACGGCTGATTTTTCGCCCATATAGGAAAAACCTAAAGCCATCAGGATTGCCCCTATCTCGCTTTCCGGATGGATAACCTTTAAATTATAATCCGGGGCAACCTCGGCTAAAAAATGCAGGATTGGGGAGGTTGGGGTCATCGGGTAGGAAATATAAGCTTTGAGGCCGCCTTTAATCAGGCCCAAGCTTAGCGCCTGATTACCGGTAGATAAGGGCAGGACGGCCTGCGGTAAAGGCGCGATTTTGGTTAATTCCTTGGTTTGATCATAACCCTGGCGGGCAATTTTTAAATTTAAATCCAGTTCTTTGGAAAATTCTTTTCTGAATATATCCTCTAGGAGTTCCCATTTAATCCCGCAAGCTTTAGCCAGTGCGCCGATAATACAGGTATTGCGCATTATCTCGGAAGCATTTTCATTTTTGACTAGCTTTGTTATCGGAATTCCTATGGCTTGAATTTTGGGATTTAAGCCTTCTAACTTGACAGAATCGGAATCATAAATAATTACGGAGCTGTCCTTTAACCTCTCTTTATGGAGATTAAAGGTATCATGGTTTAGAGCAAGCAGAAAATCTATTTTATTTTTATGGGTGGCGATTTTTTCTTTTGCTAAACGGATAATCGAGAAGGTGTGGCCTCCTCTAATCAGAGAAGGATAATCGCGATAGATATATACGCGGTAGCCGAGCTGGTTAAAAATAAGGCCGATGACTGTGCCGGACTTATCGATGCCAAAACCGGCTTTGCCGCCAATTAGAATAGAGAAATCATCCAAGCTCATCGATAATGCGCGCCATCATAAAATCATTTTCGGTTAGACCGCCGGCGGCGTGGGTGGTTAAGGTGATCTTTAGTTTATTATAAATTATGGTTAGGGTGGGGTGATGCCCCTGTTCTTCGGAAATGATTGATACAAGATCGAGAAAATACTTGGCATCCGCGAAATCCGCGAATTTAAATTCTTTAACTATCTTTTTACCTTCGACTAATTCCCAGCCGCGATTTTGGGCAAGCAGGGTTTCGATTTTTTCTTTGGATAATGGCAGGACAGTGCCTTCGCAGGGTATACATTTAGAAGGCAGGCCTTTATCGTTTGAAGCAAATGCCGGGGCGTTTATTACTGATTCCAGATTTTTTAAAGTATCTTCGTAATTAAGGCTATTAGTCAATTCTTCGGCTATTTGAAAGTATCTTAGAACGTCATTTTTATCGACAATTAAAACAGACCTGCCTAAAAGATTTAATTCCTTAATCAGCAGGCCGTAATTTATCCCGAAGGATGAAGATTTATAATCAGACAGGATTGTTTCGTTTTTGATATCATTCATCGAGCAGAATCTCTTCTGGGCAAAAGGCAGGTCTTTGCTGATCCCTAAAATTGCCACTTCCGGGGAAACCTGCGCCGCCCTTTTATTAAATTCTTTTACCTGCAGGTCGCATACCGGAGTATCTAAGGAAGGAAATGAGGCGATTATTTTTATCTTGCCTTTAAAATCCGGGAGAGTAACTTCTTTCAAATCCTGCGAGGTAACCCTAAAGTTGGGGGCTAAAGAGCCAATTTTCAAATTCCTACCGACTAAAGTTAAAGGATTACCCTTAAATGTTATTTTTTTAGGCATCTGGGACCTCCACAAAAAAACAAGGGGCAGATTGGTAATTCCCAACCTGCCCCTTAAAACTTATTACTTTCTCTTCTTTGCTTTTTTCTTCGGCTTCTTTGGCTTGCACACTCCGCAACTCATAGTCGCCTCCTTTGCTATGATTTAATTTTACTCTTACTTATAAAAATAGCAAGAAGTTTAACGCTAATCCCTGGAAATCACGTCTGGGGGTTCTACGCTGCAGCCGCGCGAAATATAATCCCTGCCGAACTTCTTCCTGATTTTATCGACCGCCTTATGCACTTCTTCTTTCTTTTCATCCTTGTATTTAAAAAGGAACTCTTCATCCGCGCTCGATAGATTTGAGGCGCGCACGCCAATTAGCCTCACCTTTTTATCTTTGAGCTCAAAATTTTCAAAAAGCCGGCGGATCGCCCTGATCAGATCTTCGGAAAAATTAGTCGGCTCAGGCAAAGTTATCGCCCGGGTATAAGTATGAAACCCCTCAAGCCTGATTTTTAAGGTAATTGTCCGGCATTTAAATTTATCTTCTCTTAGGCGATCGGAAACCAGCTCGCAAAGGCAGGCAAGCTCCTTCTCGATTTTTATTTTATCCCTGGTATCCTCTTCAAAAGTCATTTCATTGCTGACGGATTTGACTTCATGATCAACCGAAACTTCACTTTCATCGATACCCTGGCTCATCTGCCAAAACCAGGCTCCGTTTTTACCCAGGAGGCTAATCAATTCTTGCTGGCTCTTTTTCGCCAGGTCCCCAATAGTCGAAATTCCCATTTGGTTGAGGATCTCTTTGGTCTTCTCTCCCACGCCCCACAACAAACCGACATCCAGCGGCCGCAAAAATTCCAGCAGGCCATCCTTTTTTACTTCCACCAATCCGTCGGGCTTACGCAGGCCCGAGGCTATTTTGGCCGCCATTTTTGTGGGAGCTAACCCCACCGAGGCAGTCAAGCCGGTCTTTTCTTTAATCTGATTTTTTATTCTGACGCAACTCTGATAAGCAGAACCCCAGATTTTATAAGTATCGCTGATATCCAGGAATGCCTCATCAATGCTTACCTGTTCGACAAGCGGAGAAAAACTGTTCAGGATGTTGATGACCTGGTCAGAAACCCGCGCATACTTTGCAGAGTCAACCGGAAGGTATATTGCCTGGGGGCATTTTCGATAAGCGATAGAAATGGGCATGGCTGAATGAACGCCGAATTTTCTTGCTTCGTAAGAACAGGTAGAAACTACGCCGCGGCCATTGCCGGCTTTGGGATCAGCGCCCACAATCACCGGCTTGGCGCGATATTCCGGATTGTCCCTTTGCTCGACACTGGCAAAGAAGGCATCCATATCAACGTGAACGATAAATTTATCCATTTGTTAACCCAATGCTCCGTGAATAATATCCGCTAATTCTTGCCGGGTTTTTACGCGCGAAGATTTTTCTCGCAGGCGCCGGACTTTGGGTAATCCTTTGGTATACCAGCTATAGAATTTCCGGAAAATTATAACTCCGTTTTTTGGGCCATAAAAATCAATGCTTGAATCTAAATGCTCGAGCATGACTTTGGCGATATCTTTTTCTTTGGGCCGGCAAATAATTTTACCTTTTTCTAAATATTCTTTTATCTCCTTAAATATCCATGGATTACCCAGAGAGCCCCGGGCAACTGCCAAGCCGTCGCATCCGGTTTCATCAAGCATCTTCCTGGCCAATACACCCGAAAAAATATCGCCGCTTGCGATTACAGGGATATTTAAAGCTTTTTTGACTTCTCTGATTATATTGTAATCAACCTGGCCGCTATAAGCCTGGGTGCGGGTCCTGCCGTGGATAAATAAAGCGTCCACCCCGCAATCCTGGGCAATTAAAGCAATTTCTTTGGCATTGACTTTATCTTTATCCCAGCCGCTGCGGATTTTTACGCTTACCGGAAGCCAGGCGTTTTTTACGACTAATTTTAGAATTTTTTTAAATTTCTTGGGGTCCTGTAATAATCCTGAGCCTTCCCCCCGGCGCACTACTTTTTTTGCCGGGCAGGCGGCGTTAAAATCCAAGATATCAAATTTGTAATTTTTTAAAACTTCAAGGGACTTTAAAATATATTGCTCTTCACAACCTAATATCTGGATGCCTAAAGGCTTGTCCCCGGGTAAGCTGGTGAGCATCTGCTTGGTTCTTCTACTTTTGAAACTGACCGAGCGGCAGTTAATCATCTCGACAAAAGCCAACTCCACGCCGAATTTACGATTTAGCATGCGATATGGCAAATCCGTAATCCCGGCCATTGGAGCTAGTATCAGGTTTGATTTAAGCTTTAATTTTCCAATTTCGAGCATGTTTATAAAAATTTAGCGGGTGACGCGGGAGAGATGCCTCGAAGCCAGTTATGGCAAGAGGCGCTCCCTCGCGGCAGGACCCGCTAAATTTATTATAGTATATACTTAGGATCTTTGATTAAAGGTTTGTTTTTTATCTCGTCAGCAATATCTTGCGGAATTCCGGGCTTGCCTAATTTGTAGTACATATAATTTTTGTATCCTTCGACACCCGGCTGGTCAAAAGCATTTACATTCAGCAGTTCGCCTTCGAAAGCAGTGGCCATCTCAAAGAAAAATAATAAAGCCCCCCAATTGCAGGCGTTAACTTCGGGCATAATAATCGTGCAATTAGGCCGGCTTTGGCTGACTAATGCCCACTCGGTGGCCTCCTGGGCCAATTGCATAAGCTGGCTGAAACTTTTTCCGGAGAGAAAATCAAATTTGGCGGGGATTTTTAAATCTGTCCTGAATTTCTCCACCCGGATAAAGGTAACAACTTTGTTATTCTCGCCTTCAACATTATTTTGCTGGATTGAATGCAGGTCATTGGTGCCGGCTGCCGATATTGGCGTGCGGCCCCGGTTAAACAAGGCCTCTTTATCCGCCAGCCAATTTTCCACTCCGTCGTTACCCGCTTCAATTTTACGGTGGTATTTCTTGCCTAAGCTTTCGGCTAAGAGCTGGACATACCAATCCGCGGTAGACTTAAGA
>JAHFFR010000083.1 GCA_023247825.1 Candidatus Omnitrophota bacterium | reverse complement strand
GTAGCCAAGTCTGTCCCGGCAGATACCATGGTTTCAGGTTATCCTGCCCGGCCATATATGACTACGCAAAGAGTAAATGCCAGCCTGCAGAATTTACCCAAGTTATTTGATCTGGTCAAGGAATTGAAGAAAAAGATCGAAACGCTTGAGGCTTTAGTTAAATAAATAAATGGAAAAGCAAAAGACAATCGCCAGAGAAGTTTGCCTTAAGGGCGTTGGCATTCATACAGGCAACAAGGTAAATGTGGCTTTTAAGCCGGCGGAAGCTGATTCCGGGGTTACTTTTGTCCGCACGGATATTCCAGGCGCCCCCAGGATAAAAGCCGGTGTAGGATCTTTGCTGGCGCAGGAATTAAGCCGCCGTTCGTCTATCGGAGATAGCCAAGCCCAGGTGCAGACTGTTGAGCATCTTATGGCTTCATTATCAAGCTTAGGAATAGATAATATTGATGTCGGAATAGATAATAATGAGCTGCCCGGATTAGACGGAAGCGCGGCAGGTTTTGTAGAGGCGCTTGAGGATGCCGGGATAAAAGAGCAGGAAAGCCAAAAATATATTTATACGGTTAAAGAGCCCATAAACATTCAGGATGGCTCAAGCTCAATTACTATCCTGCCGTCTAGTGAGTTTAAAGTTTCATATACTTTAAATTATGACCACCCCATGCTGGCGGCGCAATTTTTAGAGATAGCTGTTAACGCAAAGTCTTTTAAGAGCGAGATTGCTCCGGCGCGCACTTTCTGCCTTGAGAGCGAAGCCAGCCAATTACAAAATCAAGGCTTAGGCTTGGGCGCCAACTACGAGAATACTTTAGTCGTCGGCAAAGCCGGGGTAATTAAAAACAGCTTAAGGTTTAAGGACGAATTTGTAAGGCATAAGATTTTAGATTTAATCGGGGATCTTTATCTGGCGGGATGTTCGATCCGCGGCCATGTAATCGCTTTAAAAAGCGGGCATTCTTTAAACCTGAAAATCGCGCAGAAAATCCACGAACAAAGGATTAAAACCCAAGGAGCCCAAGCTATGAAAGAGGTTTTGGATATTAACGAGATTATGAAGATTCTGCCTCATCGTGAGCCGTTTTTATTTGTCGACCGTGTAACTCATCTTGAAAAAGGCAAGCGGGCGGTTGGTATTAAGAATGTGACGATAAACGACTATTTTTTTAGAGGCCATTTTCCCGGCCGTCCGGTTATGCCGGGCGTGCTCATCTTAGAGGCCATGGCTCAGGTTGGCGGAGTAATGATGCTGGCCAGCGAGGAAAACAGGGGAAAGCTTGCGTTTTTTATGGCCATTGATAATGCTAAATTCAGAAAGACAGTTGTTCCCGGCGATACCCTGGTTTTTGAAGTAGAAGCGGGAAAAATGCGTTCAAAGATCGGGACTGTTCATGGCAAGGCCCTGGTAGATGGAAAAGTCGTGGCTGAAGCAGATTTAATGTTCGCCCTGGTTGAGGATTAATTATGGAGATACATCCGACAGCAATAGTTTCAAAAGGCGCAAAATTAGAAGCCGGCGTAATTGTCGGCCCGTATACTATAATCAGCGATGGTGCAAATATTGGCGCAGGCACTAAGATTGGCGCGCATTGCGTAATTGAAGGGAATGCAACAATCGGAAAATCCTGCGAAATATTTACCGGCGCGGTAATCGGCAGCCGCCCCCAAGACCTTAAGTTTAAGGGTGAAAAAGTTTTCTTAGAAATAGGCAATAATAATATTATCCGCGAGTATTGCACGCTTAATCCGGGCACGGGTGAGGGCGGAAAGACGATTATCGGCGACAGCAACTTGCTTATGGCCTATTCACATGTTGCGCATGATTGCAAAATCGGCAGCGGCTGCGTCTTGGCAAATAACAGCACCCTCGCCGGCCATGTCACCATTGAAGATAAAGCGGTTATCGGAGGAATCGTGGCCATTCATCAGTTTGTGCGTATTGGAATACTTTCAATTACCGGAGGATGCTCCAAGGTTGTCCAGGATATCCCGCCGTTTTCCACCTGCGACGGCCATCCCGCGCGCGTCTATGGCTTAAATCTTATCGGGTTAAGGCGTAAAGGGGTTTCCCGCGAATCGATTAAAAAAATCGACCAGGCATTTAAATTGCTATTTAATTCCGGGTTATCCGTCAGGCATGCGATTGAGAAAATGGAGAAAGAATCAGAGAAAACCGATGAAATAACTTATCTGATTAATTTTGCCAAAAGCTCTGAACGCGGTTTAGCTCGTTCCTGCCGCTCGATATGAGAAAAATCGGCTTAATTGCCGGAAACAGAAAATTTCCCCTGCTTTTTGCCGCAAGCGCCAGAAAAAAAGGCTGCGAAATTATCGCCATCGCCATCAAGGGCGATACCTCGCCAAAAATAAAAAAACTCGTCGACAAAGTTTACTGGATCAGCCTTTCTGAATTCGGTAAAATGTTTGATATATTAAAAGCCGAAAAAGTAGATGGCGTGGTTATGGCAGGCCAGGTCAGCCCGCACAGGTTATTTGGCAAAGAAATAAATAAAAGCAGGGAATTAAAAGAGATCCTGCAAAACCTTAAAGATAAAAAAACGGATACCTTATTCGGCTCTGTCGCGCAAAAACTGGAGGAGGCAGGCCTGTCTCTTCTGGATTCGACCACCTTTATCGAAGAATACCTGCCTAAAAAAGGCACGCTTACAAAATGCCAGCCGGATTTTAATGCCTGGGAGGATGTTTATTTTGGCCTGAATTTAGCCAAGGCAGTTGCTGATTTGGATATAGGCCAGACGGTGGCGGTAAAACAGAAGGCTATTGTGGCAGTTGAGGCTTTTGAAGGAACGGACCAGTTAATCCGCAGGGCGGCAAAATTAGGCCGCGCCAGGATTGTAATTGTTAAGGTAAGTAAACCCAAGCAGGACATGCGGTTTGACATACCGGTTATAGGGTTAAATACTATAAAAAATCTGGTTAAGGCAAAGGCTAAATGCCTTGCTTTTG
>JAHFFR010000082.1 GCA_023247825.1 Candidatus Omnitrophota bacterium | reverse complement strand
GAGGTGCGCTATATTAAGGAGAGCTTAGAGGTTAAGCCGCTGCCTAAGAATCAATCCAAGCCTGACCTGCAAAAACTCATTTCAAGGCAGGATCCTTTTTTAAGGCTTGACTCTAAGGTTACCGCGGGTAAAAGAATTCCTCCGCCTTATATCGAACAGAGCAAGGGCCCCAGGTCATTGCCTGACAGTTTTTCAGATCTTCCTAAGCCGGCTTTTGTAAGCCCGGATCTTATGATAATAAAAAAGAAAATCACCCTGCCTCCGATAGAAATGGCGAAAATTGATAACCCGAGCTACATAAGTTATTATCAGATCGTAAGGGAGAAGATCCGCCGCAGCGCCTATCAGAATTACACCCGGAATGAGACGGGGGATGTTTACGTTACCTTTATTATTTCAAATGACGGATACATTAAAGAAGTGCGTTTAGTTGAAGAAAAATCAACCGCTAATGATTACCTGAAAAATATTGCCTTGAGAAGCGTAAAGGACGCTTCGCCTTTTCCTAATTTCCCCAAAGAGCTGGATTACCTTCAGCTTTCTTTCAATATTATAATCTCCTTTGAGTTAGAGTAATATTAAGGGTTTATTTCCTATTGAAATACAATTTAACGCGTGATATTATAATGTAGCCTGCAGCAAAAAAAAGGAGGTAATTGATATGGCTGAAACTAAAAGAATATTCATTGCCGATGACGATGATGTGGTCCTGACCAGTCTGAAGAAGCTATTGGATATCTCCGGTTTCGAAGTGAGCACAACAACAAATCCTAAAGAAATAGTATCGATGATCAAGGCCTTTAAACCCCACCTTATACTCCTGGATTTACTTATGCCGGTTATCGGAGGCTTGGAGATTTGCGAAATCCTAAACAGCGAAAAAGAAACCCAAAGCATACCCATAATTATTCTGTCAGCGATAGGCAATTATACCGATATAAGGAAGTCTTATAAATTAGGGGTAATCGGCTATATCACCAAGCCCTATGAATTTCCGCTATTATTGAAAGAAATCCAAAAAGCGATTGCCTTTAAAGAAGGGCAGTGATTTTTTTTAAGTTTTGTCCAGCCGGAGGAGTTAATGAGAAGAAAAATAATTATTAGCTTAATTATTACTGGAATTTTATTTTTTTATCCTCTCGGTGCAAAAGCTGATAATGATATGGAAGAATTAAAAGCCCAGATTAAGCAATTGCAGGCAACTATCGAGGTCCTGAAGACAAAGGTAGATGGCTTGGAGAAGAAACAATCAACACAGTCGAGGCAAATAGAGAAAATCCCCGAGATTTCGGAATCTGTAAATAAACTTAAGGAAGAGAAGCCAAAAGCTTTCTCTATTGAAGGCGCCAGGATCGGCGGCCACCTGAAATTATATCTGTTTGACCAGGCGCAGGGAAAGCGCAATGGCTCGCACCAAAGCTCAAATACTTCTGCCGGGATATCACACTTCTATCTCTATATTGATAAAGATCTGACGGATAACACAAGCATAAGCGTGCAGCCGGACATCACCGTAACTGCTTCCGCCACCCCGGCCTTAGGCTCTGATATTAGCCGCGCTAAAAGTGCCTCGACCACCACCTCTATTTATCAGGCCTTTATTAAAACGCGCTTAAACAACGGGCTGGAAATAAGGGCAGGGGTGATTAATCCTTATTTTTCGGAAGAATACGCCTCAGAGATTTGGTGGGATGAACAATACCACGCGAATAAAGGAGTTGCCGATATAGAATCCTGGCATGATGCCGGGATCGAACTCTATAAAAACTTTGATTTCAAAAACTGGTCTTTACCGGCTTATCTTTACCTGCTTAACGGTAATGTTACGAATACTAACGGGAAGTTTGTGGACAATAATAATGGTAAAGCGGTATTAATACATTTTGCTCCGGAGATTTCCAACTTCAGGTTTTTTGGTTCAATGGGTTATGGTAAATGGGATGATGGCAATGATTATGACGCCTGGCATTATGCTTCCGGCCTTGAATACAAATATAAAAAATTTACCTTAAGAAGCGAGTACCTCTATAATAAATATGAAAGCTCTTCGCTTACCGGCGGAGGAACAGCTGATACGGAGAAAAAGGGTTATTACGTAAAGGGTTTATACCGTTTTAATCCCAAGTGGCGCGCTTATATTAATTACAGCGATGTCAACCTGCCGTATACCGGCGGCAGCAGTTTATTAAAGGATACTTATAAAGCGGCAACCCTGGGATTGAATTATTTTTTTACCAATAGTTCCATAATTATGGGTGAAGTTTCCCGTGTGGATGGAGACAGGTCCGACGGTTCCGAGAAGCTTGATTACTACCGGTCTACAATCGGCTGGAGAACCACTTTTTAAAAATTTGTTATGAAGAGAATAATATTTGCGGTTTTTATAATTCTGATAATAGCAGGCATTGCCGCCTGGAGGATACAGGTTGCCTCCGAGCCGCGCTTAGAGCAGCAGCGCAGGGTGATGATGACTACTTATGTAACTGTTTATGCCTACGGGAAAAAACCCGCAGTTTCGGTGGCTATCGACCGGGCTTTTCAGCGTATGCAGGAGGTTACTGATAAATTTAATGCCCATAACCCTAAAAGCCCTCTCTATGCGTTTAACCAAAACGGCACTCCTATCAAAGATGAGGAAATTCTTAAAGTTGTAAAATCAGTCTTGGATATCAGCAGGCAATCGGACGGCGCATTTGACATTACAGTTTATCCGCTGGTAAAATTATGGGGATTTTACGATGAAAACTCGGAGCAGATACCTTCTCAGGATAAAATTTCAGAGGCTCTAACTCATATCGGCTATAAGCATCTTATCCTTGCCAACGGAGAATTAAGAAAAGATAAAGAAGATATATTTATCGACTTAGGAGGCATTGCCAAAGGTTATGTCGTAGGGCAGGGTATAGAGGAATTGAAAAAAGCGGGCGTGAATTCAGCGATAATCCAGGCAGGCGGGGATGTTTATGCCCTGGGGTATAAAAAAGGAAAACCCTGGAAGATAGGTATACGGCATCCGCGCGAAGAAGGCCTCCTAGGTTATATAGAGGTAGTTGATCAGGCAGTAATGGGTTCAGGTGATTATGAAAGGTTTTTTATCAAAGGCG
>JAHFFR010000037.1:9150-12039 GCA_023247825.1 Candidatus Omnitrophota bacterium | reverse complement strand
AGCCCGGTAGCTTTGGGGGATTACGTCGCCGGGCCAAGCCATGTTTTGCCTACGCTTGGTACAGCACGGTTTTTTTCCGGTCTAAACGTAACTGATTTTATCAAAAGCAGCCACATTATCAGTTATTCCAAGAAGGCGCTTGAGAAAATCCGCGAGCCGCTGGAGAAAATCGCCGGCATTGAAGGCCTGCAAAAGCATGTAGATTCTGTAAAGAGCAGATTTTTATAATTGGAGAGCAATAAATGAAGAAAAGAATTGCCGAAATAAAAAGAAAAACCAAAGAAACCCAGATTAGCGTTAAACTATTAATTGGAGGCCAAGGCAGGAGCAAGATCGATACAGGTATAGGCATATTGGATCATATGCTTGAGTTATTTAGTTTTCATGGCCTATTTGATTTGGATATTTCAGCCAAAGGTGACCTTAAGGTTGATATTCACCACACTAATGAGGACATAGGGATTGTCCTGGGAGATGCTTTTAAAAAAGCATTAGGCGATAAAAAAGGAATTAAAAGATTCGGCTCCATCTCTGTGCCCATGGAAGACGTGGTTGCCAATGTGGTTGTGGATATCAGCGGGAGAGGATTTTTTAACGGGATAAAATCCTTAATGCTGAAATTACCGAAAATTGACAAAGACCGAGGTTATTCTTTTGAATACGCCAATCATTTTTTTGAGGCATTCGCGAAAAGGCTGGGGATGAATTTGGATATCAACATCGCAAGCTCTAACCCCGACCTGCATACTAATCTGGAGCCTGTTTTTAAGGGGTTGGGTATTGCTCTGGACCAGGCCACTCAGATTGACCCGCGCAGGAAAGGGGTCCCTTCGACTAAAGGCGTTATTGACTGATGAAGATTGCGATTATCGACTATGGCATGGGCAATATTCATAGTGTGGCAAAGGCAATCGGCCTCTACGCCGGGAATCCTTTGGTAACAAATAAAAAAAGCGACATAATTTCGTGCGATAAAATAGTCCTGCCGGGTGTAGGGGCTTTTGATGACGCGATGCTTGAATTGGAAAAGCAGGATTTAGCCGGTGTGATTAAAGACCAGATTAATCAAAAAAAGCCGTTTTTGGGGATTTGCCTGGGGATGCAGCTCCTATTAGAAAACAGCCAGGAGGCTAAATCTAAAAAAGGGCTTGGTATTTTTAAGGGCCAGGTAATAAAATTCAGCGATAAATGCGGCCAAAAAATTCCGCACATGGGATGGAATAACCTTAAGGTTGTTGCCGGCGCATGCCCTTTGTTAAAAGGAATAAGCGATAATTCACAGGTTTATTTTTGTCATTCATATTATCCTTGCCCCGCGGATAAATCTGTTATTGCCGCGACTTGTAATTATGGGCTGGAGTTTGCCTGTGCCCTGTGGAAAGATAATGTTTATGGCTGTCAGTTCCATCCTGAAAAAAGCCAGTCCGTGGGGCTAGGGATAATCAAAAATTTTGTCCAACTATGCTGATTATACCGGCGATAGATTTAAGGGGCGGCAAAGTAGTCAGGCTCTTCCAGGGCAAGTTTGATCAGGAAAAGATTTACTCCAGTTGCCCTGTTAAGGTAGCCAGGCATTGGGCAAAACAGGGAGCAAAATTTTTACACATTGTGGATTTGGATGGCGCTGCCAGCGGGGTATCTAAAAATTTAGAGGTTTTAAAGAAAATTATAACTGAGGTTGGAATACCGCTTGAATTCGGCGGCGGAGTAAGGAGCATGGAAACAATATCTAATCTGCTTGACTTAGGAGTAGGGAGGGTTGTTTTAGGGACAAAAGCGGCAAGCGATGCGAAATTTTTGAAAAAAGCATGGAAAAAGTTCGGCGAAAAGATTATCGTGAGTATTGACGCCCAAGGTGGATTGGTCCTGACGCAGGGCTGGAACCGCGCAGCTTCTAAGACTGCATTGGCTTTTGCCAAAGAATTAGAAAAAATTGGTTTTAAGGAACTGATTTATACGGATATTTCCAAAGACGGTACTTTGGCTGGCCCGAATATTTTGGGAATTAAAGAGCTGCTTAAGGCAACCGGGTTAAATGTTATTGCTTCAGGAGGGGTGTCCGGCTTGAACGATTTAGCCAAGCTTAATAAGCTTAAAGATCAAGGTTTAACGGGAGTTATTATCGGTAAGGCGCTTTATGAAGGGAAATTTGCTTTAGTTGAAGCGTTGAAGTTTAATTAGAAAAGGAGAATGTATGGCAAAGAGAATATTGTTGTTGGGATTAGCGGCAGTTTTTATTTTTTCTTTAAGCGGATGCACTACAACCCGCAATAACAATGATTTAGAAATTCAAGGGTTGAGAAATAAGGTTTTAGCGCTTGAGTCCCAGTTAAGCGAAAAAGATAATGAAATAAACAGCTTAAGGGAAGGTTTAGTGAAAGGCAGTGAAGTACCCGGCGAAAAAGTTGGGCGGGCCAAGGAATATCCAGCTGCAAAACAAATTCAAACCGCTTTAAAGAATGCCGGTTATTATCAGGGAGTTATTAACGGCAAAATGGGCAAAAGTACGCGCCAGGCAATAAGGGAGTTCCAGAAAGCAAACAATCTTCCTGTTGATGGTAAGGCAGGCAAAAAAACCTGGGCAGCTTTGAAAGATTATTTAGAAAAGAAAATCAAGTAAACTATTAATGTATTAAATGTTAAGTAAGCGTATTATTCCTTGCCTTGATATTAAAGAAGGCCGCGTAGTCAAAGGGGTTAAATTCCTCGGGCTTCGCGATGCCGGGGACCCGGTTGAGGTAGCCAAAGCATATGATGAGCAGGGAGCGGATGAACTGGTATTTTTGGATATTACCGCCAGTTTTGAAAACAGGAAAACTTTAGTAGCTTTAGTCCAGAAGATTGCCCGGAATATCTTCATGCCTTTTACAGTTGGCGGAGGCATTGGTG
>JAHFFR010000037.1:4610-9050 GCA_023247825.1 Candidatus Omnitrophota bacterium | reverse complement strand
GGAGTTTGAAATTAGGCAAAACCTGTTTTTGGTCGCGTTCAAGAAAAGAATACTGGGTCAAGGGATTGACCAGCGGGCACTTTCAGTTTATTAAATCAATCGCCTATGATTGCGACCTGGACGCTTTATTAATCGAAGTGCGCCAGGTTGGCAAGGCCTGTCACACAGGCAACAGGAGTTGTTTTTACAGGAAGATAAAATAAGGGTAATAATTTGATCAGGCCAACTTTAAAAGAGTTTTTAAATTTTAGCAAAAAGGCAAACGTAATCCCGGTTTATAAAGAGATAAATGCCGACCTTGATACTCCGGTTTCCGCTTTTCTGAAATTAGGGCGGGATGACTATTCTTTTCTTTTGGAATCCGTGGAAGGGCAGGAGAAAATCGCACGCTTTTCTTTCATTGGCACTGCCCCGGGTCTAATTTTTAAAAGCAAAGGAAAACAGGTTGAGATTATTTATCCGCAGAAGAATAGGAAGAGGATATTTATTGCCAAAAGCTCTCCGTTAGATGAGGTTAAAAAAATAATGCAGGATTTCCGCAGCGCGGAAGTTGCAGGCCTGCCGCGTTTTTATGGAGGCCTGGTAGGTTATATCGGCTATGATACGGTAAGGTTCTTTGAGAATATCCCTGATAAAAATAAGGATTATTTAAAAATCCCGGATATATTTTTAATCTTAACAGACACGCTTTTAATTTTTGACCGGCTAGCTCATACAATAAAGATATTAAGCAATGTTATCCTGCCAGAAAAACCAAGCGTTTCTAAGAAAAAACAGCTCTACGAAACGGCAGTTAAAAAAATAGAAGCCATCCGCAATAGCTTTAATAAATCTGTCATCCGGCAGGACGAAAAGAATAATTCTAAGCAATTAGAGATTAAGAGCAATTTTAAGAAATCAGAATTTACCAGGATGGTAAAAAAAGGCAAAGAGTATATAAAAAGGGGCGATATCATCCAGGTGGTCTTGTCGCAGCGGTTTAAGGTTAAGGCGCAAAAGGATGATTTTGCAATTTACAGGTCGTTACGCAGCCTTAATCCTTCGCCGTATATGTATTACTTAAAACTCAAAGATTTTTCTATTATCGGTTCAAGTCCCGAGACGCTGGTGCGTTGCGAGAATGGTTTAGTGCAGACGCGGCCTATTGCCGGCACACGGCCGCGCGGTAAGAATGAGCAGGAGGACAGCCTCTTTGAAAAAGAGCTCGCCAATGATGAAAAAGAGAAGGCCGAACATTTGATGCTGGTGGATTTAGGCAGGAATGATCTGGGCCGCATAAGCAAGCCGGGTAAGGTTAGAGTTGATAATTTTATGCGGGTTGAAAAATATTCTCATGTAATGCATCTTGTAAGCCAGGTAAGCGCAATACTTGACAAAAAGAGGTTTGATATCTATGATGTCCTAAAAGCGGCATTTCCGGCCGGCACGGTAACCGGCGCGCCCAAGATCCGGGCGATGGAAATTATTGATGAGCTGGAAAATTTAAAGCGCTCTTTATATGCCGGGGCAATCGGTTATTTTAGTTTTTCGCATAATTTGGATACCTGCATTGCCATCCGGACAATACTGTTAAAGGATGGTTTTGCTTATGTGCAGGCAGGCGCAGGGATTGTCGCTGACTCTGTGCCGGAAAAAGAATATCAGGAATCAGTGAATAAAGCCCGCGGTATGATGGAAGCAATTAAAGTATAAGAAAGGAGCAACATAATGGCAGTGCATATTCGTTTAAGAAGGATCGGTAAAAACCCGGGAGGCAAACCGCATTTTCGCGTTACTGTTTTTGATGAGCGCAAGGGGCGAGACAGCCGGATAATCGAAGAATTGGGCTATTATAAACCCATAACCGGAGTAGCGGAACTTAAAAAAGAGCGCCTCGCCGAATGGGTAAAAAACGGCGCTCAAGTTTCCACAACCGTAAAGAGTTTATTAAAGAAATCAAATAAGGGAGCCTAATATGCCGCAATCAAATGCAGTTAATCCGTTAGTCCAGCTTTTCCCGTTAGCATTAATTTTTATTATTTTTTATTTTCTCCTGATCCGCCCGCAGAAACAGAAAGAAAAAGAACATCGGAAGATGATCGAGGGAATTAATAAAAATGACGAGGTTGTGACTTTGGGCGGGATACACGCAACGGTCGTTAATGTAAAAGAAAAGACTTTAATACTGCGCATTGATGAGAATGTGAAGATGGAGGTTGAGAAAAGCAGTATAGCTTATATCAAAAAGCCTTAAAACATTTTTAAAAAACAGGAGTTTACAATAATGGAAAGAAAACTGATCTATAAAATATTGCTTATTTTAGGAGTTGTCGGGTTGTGCGCGTATTACGCGTTTCCTTTAGATAAGCGTATTAACTTAGGGCTCGATTTACAGGGCGGGATGCATCTTTTGCTTAAAGTTGATACCAGCCATCTTGCGGGCCAGGCTAAACTTGATGCTTGCGACAGGGCCCTTGAGGTAATCCGCAATCGCATTGATGAGTTTGGGGTCAGGGAAACTTCCATTCAAAAGCAGGGCGAGGATGAAATTGTAGTGCAGCTTCCCGGGGTTACTGACCGGCAGCGCGCCATTGACCTTATCGGTAAAACCGCGATGCTTGAATTTAAGCTTGTTTCTAGCGAAGCGGATAAACTTAAGGAGGCAGTCGCAGGGACGGTCCCGCAGGGGTATGAGCTAAAGTATACTTCGGATGAAAATGAACCGCTTTTGCTTGAGAAACAGGCAGTTTTAGTCGGAGACTCCTTAACTAATGCTTCGGTGCGTTTTGACCAGAGCCAGTTTAATGAGCCGATCGTGGTCCTGCAGTTTAATGCTGCCGGAGCCAAGAAATTTGCCGAAATAACTGCGGCTAATGTGGGCAAGCGCCTGGCGATTGTTTTAGATGGGAAAGTCCAGTCAGCTCCGCGGATTAGGGAGGCAATTCCCTCGGGCGAGGCGGTAATCAGCGGAAGGTTCGATGCGCAAGTTGCCCAGGATTTGGCGCTTGTTTTAAGAGTCGGTGCGTTACCGGCTCCTATGCATGTTGAAGAAGAAAGGACCGTCGGCCCGCTCTTAGGCCAGGATTCTATAAATAAAGGAGTCAAAGCCTGCCTGGTTGGCTGTGCGTTAGTTTTTATTTTTATGGCAGGCTATTATCTTTTAGCCGGCGTAATAAGCGATATCGCGCTTTTATTAAACCTTATTATGATCCTCGGAGGCTTAGGTCTACTGCCGTTGCTTTTCCCGGGGATCAGCGCGACTTTAACCTTACCCGGTATTGCCGGCATTGCTTTATCATTGGGTATGGCAGTGGACGCTAACGTGCTTATTAATGAAAGGATAAGGGAGGAAATTATTAGCGGTAAACCTCTGCGCGCAGCCATCGGGTTAGGCTATGACCGGGCATTTAGCGCGATTTTCGATTCTAACCTTACTACCCTGATTGCGGCATTCTTGCTGTTTCAGTTTGGCACCGGGCCGATTAGAGGGTTTGCGGTAACCTTAACCATTGGCCTGCTCGCCAGTATGTTTACTGCTATTTTAGCTACCCGTACAATATTTGAAGTGCTGTTGAATTTTGGCTGGTTAAAATCATTACCCATGCTTCGTTTAATTAAAAATACTAAAATAGATTTTATTAATAAACGCAGGATTTGTTATGTTATTTCTTTCGCGTTGATTATCATAGGCTTAGTGGTTTTCTTTAGAAAAGGCAAAGAGGCATATGGAATAGATTTTTCCGGAGGGCAATTACAGGAGTATAGTTTTAAAGAGGCGCCAAAGATCGATCAATTACGCGCGGTTTTAAAAGGTGCCGGATTTTCAAATGTGACTATACAGCAGTTTAAAGAGAACCCGCGTATTGTGTTGATTAGGACGGTAGAAGATAAAAGCCAGCTCTTAACGGATAAATTAAAGGAAAATTTTCCCGGAGAGGATATCCAGGTGCTGAGAATTGAAAGGGTCGGCCCGGTTGCCGGAAAACACCTGGCGGATAAAGCGATCCTTGCGCTTATCTGGTCATTTGTGGCGATTACTATTTACGTAGCTTTTCGTTTTAAACATCTTGATTTTGGCATAGCCGGCGTGATTGCTTTGGTGCATGATGTATTAATTGTTTTAGGGGCCTTAGCGATTACCAGCAGGCAGGTTGATCTTTTGAGCGTTACTGCATTTTTAACTATTGCCGGTTATTCGATAAATGATACTATTGTCGTATATGACAGGATCAGGGAAAATATGCGCCTGATGCGTAAGTCCACGCTCGGTGAAATTATGAACCTTAGTATAAATCAGACCTTAAGCCGCACGTTACTTACTTCAGGGGTCACTTTACTTGTAATTATTGCGATATTCTTCTACGGTGGCGAAGTATTGAATAATTTTGCTTTTGCCCTTATTGTAGGATTTATCGTAGGTACATATTCATCTGTTTTTGTCGCTGCGCCGCTGGTGCTTGC
>JAHFFR010000037.1:0-4510 GCA_023247825.1 Candidatus Omnitrophota bacterium | reverse complement strand
CCCTAGTTTTTATTATGTTTAAATCATTAAAACTATATCTTAATCAGGATATTGGTTTAGAAGCTCTATCGGAAAACCTGGTTGATTTTGGTTACAAGAGGCAGGAGATGGTTTCTTCCGATGGGGATTTTTCCCGCCGCGGGTCAATTATTGATATTTTCCCTGTTTCTTTTGAACTGCCTATCCGCATTGAATTAGATAATGAAAAAATAATTTCGATTAAGACCTTTGATCCTTCTACCGGAGGAGCGCTTTGGCAGCATAATATTGCAATCATTCTGCCGTATAAAAAATCTCAAGCTCCCAGGCCGGCAGTATTTAGCGAAGAATTCCCTTTAAAAAATTTCTTAGACTTAAATACCGGCGATTTTGTGGTGCATAACCAGTATGGTATCGGAAAGTTCCAGGGGATAGAAAAGGTTAAGGTAGGCGGAGCGCTCAAAGACCATTTAGTAATTGAATATGACCGCAATGAAAAACTTTTTGTTCCGGTTGATTCAATGCATCTGGTGCAAAAATATATTGCTTTCCATGCGCGCAGGCCTAAGCTCTACCGGTTAGGCGGCAAAGTTTGGCAGAGGGTAAAGGCGCGCGCGCATCAAGGCATTCAAAAATTAGCATGGGAGTTGTTGAGCCTGCAGGCAATGCGCCTGGCAAGCCAGGGCTTTAAATTTTCCAAAGATACAGAGTGGCAGTCTGAATTTGAAAAGACCTTTCCTTATATAGAAACTCCGGATCAGGCAAAAGCCGCGGTTGAGGTTAAGCTTGATATGGAGTCGGCTAGGCCCATGGACCGCCTACTTTGCGGAGATGTTGGTTATGGGAAAACCGAAGTAGCAATGCGGGCGGCTTTCAAAGCGGTTATGGATAATAAGCAGGTTGCCTATCTTGTCCCGACTACAATCTTAGCCGAACAGCATTATAAAAATTTTACCGCGCGCTTAAAAAATTTTGCGGTAAATGTCCAGATGCTTTCCCGTTTTAAAACTATTTCCCAGCAGAATGAAATTATAAAAGGGTTAGCAGGCGGCGGCGTGGATATTGTCATCGGCACGCACAGGCTTCTTTCGGCTGATGTGGTTTTTAAGGATTTAGGCCTGGTTATTGTTGATGAAGAGCAGCGTTTTGGAGTTCGCGCCAAGGAGCAATTGAAAAAACTAAAAAACATCACCGATGTCCTTGTTCTGACGGCGACCCCAATCCCGCGGACTCTGTATATGAGCCTTATGGGGGCAAAAGATTTTTCCGTAATTAATACCCCGCCGCAAAATAGGTTGCCTATAAAGACGGTTGTGGTAGAATATGATGCGGATTTGGTAACGCAGGCGATTAAACGGGAACTGGATAGATGCGGCCAGGTGTTCTTTTTACATAATCGGATTTCAGATCTTGATAAAGCTAAAGAAAAAATCGCAAGATACCTGCCATCTACTGTGCGTATAGCCGTAGCTCACGGCCGGATGCCGGCAAAATCGCTAGAGCAGATAATGTCGGATTTTATCTCCGGAGACATTGATGTTTTAGTTTCGACGATGATTATCGAATCCGGGATTGATATACCTAACGCTAACACAATTATTGTAAATAACGCGCACACATTCGGATTGTCAGATTTGCACCAGCTGCGCGGCAGGGTAGGCAGGTTTAACCGTGCGGCCTATGCGTATTTTATGTTCCCGCGGAATGAGATTTTAGAAACAGTTGCCTTAAAAAGGCTGCGTGCGATAGAGGACCATAGTGATTTAGGCTCAGGCTTTAATATTGCTATGGAGGATTTAGAGATTCGCGGCGCAGGAAACCTGCTTGGGGCACAGCAGCACGGATTTATCGCGGCCGTTGGTTTTGACCTTTATTGCCGTTTACTAAAAGAAGCAATCTCTAATTTTAAGAAAGCAGGTGTGTTTAATGAAACGCATAATTAGTCTCTTATTTATAGTTTTTTTAATCCTTTTGCCTTTTTACTGCTTATATGCGCAGGATAAGGTGGTGGCGATAGTAAATAATGAAATTATTACCCAAAAAGACCTGGATGATTTTTTTAATTTTATACGCATGCAATATTCCCGGCAGCTTAAAGGAAAAGCCTTGGAAGAAAAGATTAGTTCGATGAAACAGGATTTACTTAAGCGTTTAATTGAAGACCGGATTATGCTTCAGAAGGCAAAAGATGAGAAAATAGTTATTGAGCCGGCAAGGGTAAAGGCAAAGATTAATGAAATTAAGAAGCGCTACGCCCAAGAATCGGATTTCCAGCGGGAATTAGGCCAGCAGGGATTGGTTGAAGCGGATTTAGAGAATAAAATTCGTGAACAGATGCTTACTTATTCTATTATTGAACAGAAAGTCCGCAGTAAAATAGTCATCCGGCCTGATGAAATTACCAGTTTCTATAATCAAAATAAGCAGCAGTTTTTAAAACCGGAGGAGAGGATTTTAACAGTCCTTATTTTGCAAGATGAAGATATAGCCAAGACTGTAAGCTATCAGTTGCGGCTTGGTTCAAAATTAGAGGATCTGGCGACAAAATATCCATTTACTACCGATATTCTTTCTGCTTCGCAGGGCCAGGAATTACGCAGCGAAATTGAAGACACAGTTTTTAAATTGGGAATAAAAGAGGTGTCTAGCCCGGTTAAGGTCGGCCCTCAGTATTATGTTTTTAAATTAGATAATATTATCGCAAGCAAGCAGATGAGCCTGGCCGAGGCGCAGGATAAAATTCAGGCGTTTTTATTTGAAAAAAAATTGCAGGAAGCATTGGTTAAATGGTTAGATGACCTCAAAAAGCAATCCTACATTAAAATCCTCGAAAGTTAGAGTCGGCCTTACTATCGGAGATCCCGCAGGCATCGGCCCGGCAATTACTCTAAAGGCATTTAAGGCGCTGAAGAATAAAGTAAATTTTACAATTATCGGCGATAGCTTTGTCTTGGGCCGGCAGGCCAAGGCGTTAGGAATAAAATCTATACCTGCAGATCTGGTAGATTTAAATAATATTGATAAAAAGAGCTTTGTTTTCGGTAGATTAAATGCGCAAACCGGAAGGGCTTCGCTGGAGTATCTTGATAAAGCTTATGATTTGCTTAAGGAACATAAAATTGATTGCCTGGTAACCTGCCCGATTTCAAAAGAAGCGATTAACCTGGCTGGAGCTAAATTCTTAGGCCATACGGAATATCTGGCCAAGAAAGCAGGCTCGGGGGATTTATTAATGATGTTGCTTAACGATAAATTAAAATTTAGCCTGGTTACCAGGCACATTGCGCTGGCCCAAGTTCCTGAGGCATTAACCAAAAAAAATTTAGAAAATAATATATTAAATACAATCAAATGTTTAAATTCTTTATTCCTGATAAAAAGACCAAGGCTGGTTGTTTGCGGGCTAAATCCGCATGCTTCGGACAACGGGGTAATCGGTAAAGAGGAGCAAAGAGTGATTAAACCCGCGCTTAAAAGTTTAAAGGCCAAATATAGCGGCGCAGTTATCGCTGGCCCGCTTTCCGCAGACGCTGCGGTATGGGGGGCATTTAATAAAAAATTTGATTGCGTAATTGCCGCCTACCATGATCAGGCGCTTATTCCTTTAAAGCTATCGGATCCCGGCAGCGGGGTCAATCTTACTTTTGGTTTGCCTTTCGTGCGCACTTCGCCTTTACATGGCACTGCTTTTGATATTGCCCGTAAACCTTCTTTAGCCAATCCCAGCTCTTTGATTGCTGCTATTAAACTCGCCATAAAATGCACATTAAACCAAAGAAAAGCTTAGGGCAGAATTTTCTTTTTGATAAAAATATTCAAAGGAAAATAATCGATGCTTGCAGTTTATCCGAAGAAGATATTATTTTAGAGATTGGCTCCGGCAGAGGTGAACTTACAGCCGGACTTGCACCCCTTGTAAAGAAAGTCTATGCTTTAGAGATTGATCCCCGCCTGATTTTTAAGCTCGAGCAAAAATTAAGCATATATAGTAATTGCCGGATTATAAAAAGCGATATATTAAAATTCAATATAAATAAATTTTTGCAGGAAAATGAAACAAAACAAAAAATAAAAGTTATTGGAAATATTCCATATTATATTTCTAGCCCGATAATTGAGCATCTTATCAACTACCGTAATAATATAAGCCAAGCCTTTATGACGGTGCAAAAGGAGTTTGGCCGCAGGGTGGTAGCTTTACCCGGCTCGAAAGAATACGGTTCTTTTAGCTGTTTTGTGCAATATTACGTTCGGAGCAAGATTCTTTTTGAGATCAAACGCTCCTGTTTCAGGCCAGCCCCAAAAGTTGATTCCTGTTTCCTGTCTTTAAAATTTAGGGATAAACCGGGCGTAGAAGTTAAAGATGAGGAATTATTTTTTAAATTAATTCGCGCCGCTTTTAATCAAAGGAGAAAGACTTTAAGGAATAGCCTGAGTGGTTTTATAACCCAAAAAGAGCTTGAGGAATTTTTAAATAGCGCCCGAATTGATAAGAATGTGAGGCCGGAAGATTTATCCTTAGAACAATTTG
>JAHFFR010000081.1 GCA_023247825.1 Candidatus Omnitrophota bacterium | reverse complement strand
TTCTTTCTTAAAATTAGCGTCCGTGAAATGTAGCGTACTCATTCTTTAATCCTTTACCTAAAATGGGTTGATAAAATTGGCAGGTTTCATTAAATTATCACAAACGCCTTGTAAATGCAAGATTTTTTAGTAGCCGCTTTATTTTGTTCCTTAACACACCTGCCTTGCCTTGTTCCTCCGTGCACCGCTCTAGCCTTTGCTTTCCGTCTCTTGCTGGAGGCGCATTAGGAGACTTTCGGCAATTCCCGAGTTTTCTTCTTTAGAGGAGTGCAAGGGATTACGACGGACCGAAGGCTTCAATCACCCTGTAAATACGCCGAAGGTGAGCCGTAAACCGCAGCACTCGGCGAAAGTTTCCAGCGCCGGAAGCAAGAGACGGAAAGTTGGGATCAACCTTGTTGTTTAGGAGCAAGTTGGCGTAATTGTTCTGAATAATACCCTGCGGTAAGCGAGTCTAAGGAGGCGGTCAATTCTTCAAGTTTCAGCTGTTTTTCAAACCTTTTATTTCTATCTTCAAGCGCCAGGTTATCCAGTTCAGACTTTACCCTCAGGCGCTCAAAATAAAGTTTATTTACCTGATCCAATATATCATCGCGTAACTCCACCATAAGCTTTGAACGCACATCAATGCCTGCCTGCGCATCATTCCAAATCAAATCGCTAAAATCCCAAGCTAAAGAAATATCCCAATCAACAGTATCCCGTCCCCGCCGTAAAATATCATCATCGGGTTTAGTAGTCGATCCGCCTTCCCAATGCCATAAATCAGCTGAGTTACGCTCAAGGCCGACATTTACCTGCGGCAATAGCGCTTTTTTTGCCGCTTTCCTCCTCCAGCCAGATATCTTTTCCGGGCTTACTTCTGCGTATTTTATCGCAGCTGCCTGCACATCCCTTATTTTAGGCTCATACTCAAGATACTCCTGCGCCAGAGACTGGCGCGAAAAAAAAGGGTAATTCCCCGGGTTAGCTTTGAATATCCCTTTTTCCCCGCTAACATAAATATTAGATTTATTATCCAAAGCAAGATAATTTAATTTTCCCGCGGCTAATCCAAAAGAAACTTCTACCCAATGTGAATCTTCATAGGAAAAAACCCCTGATTGGCTAAGCGCAAAAATCTGGGAATTTTCTGACAGGCATAGCATCTTTACATCGCGGTTTAATAAACCGTATTCATTTAACCTCTCCCAGCTCTTGCCCTGATCCAAACTTTTATAAATCCCTTTTGCGCCGGAAAAATATAACAGGTTAATATTATTAATACCCGCCTTTACAAAACGAATACCGGATATTTTCTCCGGCGAGCTCTCTTCTTCCTCCGCTGGCTCATCATCAGCAGTTTCCCGGGAATAAGTTAGAAAAATCTTTTCCCAATCCCTGCCGTTATCTTTTGATTTGAATATCCCGTTTACAGCAGCTAAATAAATAACCGTATTTTGCTTAAGAGCGGCATCAATATTAAGTACGGCGTTTTTCCCTATTCCCGCATTATCCCTGTGCCAGCTTTTGCCAAAATCCCGGCTGATAAAAAGGCCTGCTTTTGTCCCAAGAAAAATAGTCTGCGCAATATTAAATACTGCAGTACATTGATTTTCTAAATTATTCTTTCCTCTAAAAATCCTTTCCCAGCGGCTGCCCAGATTATTACTGCGATACAAACCATTATCAGTAACCGCATAAACCACATTATAATTAACCATATCCGTTACTAAAACATTGATGTTGCGCATCCGGCTTCTTATAGTTAATACGCTACGCCAACTTTGCCCTGCGTTATCACTCTTTAATAAATTTCCCGCAAACCCTGCAAAGATGATTCTGTTGTCAAGCGGATTGACTGAAACCGCCTGAATATTAGAGTTACCTCTGCTTATATCCTCCCAAACCAAATCCTGCGCCAGAAGGACATTACCCGTAACGCCTAACCAAACTGCAATGAAACTAAATATTCTATGCATCTTGCCACCTCCTGCAACAATTGACGCAAGAGATGGAAAAATCTAACTATTTATTTTACTTCTGGCTTATATCTAACTGGCTGGAAATATTTCTGGAAGGGTAGATCGCTGATTAAGCGTTAGAATTGGGGATTAAAGCGTTCGATCTGACATAATTGGCAATGTAATCGCGGTCTGAATCCGAAATACTTGCGAAACAAACGCCTAATCGGTAGGCCATTTTTTGCTCCTGTAAACAATAACGCACATGCGCGTCTAATTCAAAGGTATGCGTCCGCTCATCTTTCCTGAATACGTTACCGTTAAGGATGGTGAATTTCAACGTCAGCAAAGAATTAAAAGGGAGCTCGTAATTCGTTAATAATGCCATTCCCCCTTCTCCGATATCCTGCGCGACAGCAGAACATTCGCTGTTACCAATGCTAATACGCACCAAGAAAGGGTCCTTGATCGTGTATAACACGCAAAAAGAGGCAAGCGCCCGTTTATATTTTCTGTTCTCTTCGCCGCCTTTACCCGATTGATTCATAATGATAATTATCTCACCCTGACAAACAAAAGCAAACAGTATTATTGCTCAGCGCAAAATCGCAAAATGCAGCAAAGACCCGACGATAATGCTGATGAGGATCATAATTGAGGTTGCTTTAAGCAGGCCTTTTAAACCCAGCTCCTTAGCCAAGACAACAAAAGTCGCTATGCAGGGAAAAGATATTGCCAATAGCGTTGCCGCAATAAACAACTGATTCGCCGTAAGATTGAGCGGCATCAGCATCCCCACCGCAACATCTTTTCTTAAAAATCCGATAGATAACGCCACTACCGCTTCCTTGGGCAAACCAAACAAACCATGGACTATGGGCGCAAAAATACCGGTTACAAAATCAAATAACTTAAAATACAGGAGGATATTGATAAACAAAACCCCCAACAACACAACCGGCATTGCTTCTGTCAAAAAACCTTTAACGCGAAAATACAATTTCTTCCACAGCATAAGTAACGGCGGGAGCCTGTATGGAGGGATTTCCAGCAGGAATTCCGGGCTATAGCCGGTTAAAGTGCGGTTTAAGATTATTCCCAGGATAATAATTAAAGAGAATAATACTAAATATACACCGCCAACATAAAACCCTCCGAATTTTCCTAATAACCCGAATATCATCGCCTGTAAAGGCACACAAGGCACGCCGATGGAAATAATC
>JAHFFR010000006.1:31083-52955 GCA_023247825.1 Candidatus Omnitrophota bacterium | reverse complement strand
AAGTTTTTATCGGTAGTAAAGATTTTATAAAAAAATTACGTCAATATTATGGCATAAAGGAGACAAGTTCTAAAGGTGGGAGGCCGAAGAAGTCAAAAACCTAGAAGCGTCCCCTAGTTTTTCTAGTTTTTCAGCTAACTAAAGAAGGGTGTAGAAACTTGATATTCCAAAAAGGAATATCAAGTTGGGGAGGAAGAAGGCACTTGCCGTATGTCTTTACAGAACAAGGCGTAGCAATGCTTTCTAGTGTACTTAAATCTAAGCAGGCCATTTGGGTAAACATTACCATCATGCGGGCATTCGTTAAATTACGTGAGTTGTTATTAACACATAAAGAGCTGGCAGAGAAACTTGAAGAATTAGAGCGTAAATATCAATTACACGAAACGGACATTCAGGTAATATTTGAGGCGATTAAAAAATTGCTTGAGCCGCCGCCTGAACCGCCAAAACCACGATTTGGGATGAATTAACGAGCGTTCCCGGATTTCCCTCCTTTTTAAAGAAAAATAAACTATTTGACAAATTCAGCTTAAGTTATATAATCAAGAAAATCGCTTTCTGCGATTTTCGCAGTGTCTTCTTGGAGTATTATGAAAGAAATCAGAATTCACGCCCGCGCCGGCCAAGGCGCAATCACTACCGCAGCATTATTGGGTTTTAGTTACTTTAATGAGGGTAAATATCCTTATGCTTTTCCTAACTTTGGGGCAGCAAGGATGGGCGCTCCGATGAATGCCTTTGTGCGCGTAGATAGCGATCCGGTGCGCTTGCGCAGCCAGATTTATGAGCCTGATTACGTAATCATTGTTGACCCTACGCTTATGCGGGGGTTTAACTGTTTTTCCGGGTTAAAAGAGGATGGGGTAGCGATTATCAACGGCAAGGAAGATATGGAACTGCCTAAATTAAAAGCCAAACAGAAGGTTTTTGTTGTGCCTGCCAGTGAAATCGCCATGAAAAATATCGGCCGGCCCCTAGGAAACACCGCCTTAATCGGCGCTTTTGCCGCGGCTACCGGTGAATTAAAACTGGATAATCTTATTGCGGTAGCTAAAAATCGTTTTAGCGGAAAGGCCCAGGAAGGCAACGTGCGGGCAGTTAAAGAAGGTTTTGAATTTGTTAAGAGCAAATTAAAGGGATAAAATGTTTGGCCCATTGACTGTAAATCCATTAAAAAGTAAAGGTAGCAAAACCGGCAGCTGGAGGACTTTACTGCGGCCGCATTATCTGCATAAGAATTGTATTGCCTGCAGGATGTGCTTAATGATCTGCCCGGAAGGCTGCGTGCATGGAAAAGAGAAAAATGCCTTTTGGACCGATTACATTTTTTGTAAAGGCTGCGGATTATGCGCGGATATCTGCCCGAAAAAAGATATTGCTATGATTAGCGAAGAATCGAAGGGTGAGGATAAATGAAAGAATTTGTAGAGGGTTCACATGCGATAGCTGAAATTATAAAGGCCGCCAGCCCGGGAGTAATTTCTGCTTATCCCATAACACCCCAGACGCATATTGTTGAAGGCCTTGCGCAGATGGTAGCAAGCGGGGAGCTTAAATCGCAGTTTGTAAACGTAGAAAGCGAGCATTCCGCAGCGAGCGTGGTTTTAGGCGGTTCGGCAACCGGTGTGCGTGTTTATACCGCGACAAGCTCTCAAGGCCTGTTCTATATGCAGGAGGTAGTTTTTAATATCGCCGGAATGCGCCTTCCAGTAGTAATGACCTGCGCTAACCGCGCGATAAGCGCTCCGATAAATATCTGGAATGACCAGCAGGATTCCATATCTTTGCGCGATTCCGGATGGTTCCAGATTTACGCCGAGGATAATCAGGAGGCAGTAGATTTTCATTTGATTGCTTATCGTTTAGCCGAAGATAAACGGGTGATGCTGCCGGTGATGGTCTGCATGGATGGTTTTATTTTAACCCACGGCATGGAAACAGTAGATATCCCTGAGCAGGATAAAGTAAATGAATTCCTGCCGAATTATAAGCCTTTGTATAAATTAGACCCGGCTCATCCGATTTCAATGGGGTTATTAGCTGACCCGGATTATTATATGGAGGCGCGTTTTGCCATCCAGGAGACGATGAATGAATCAATAGGCTATTTATCCGAGATAAGCCGGGAGTTCAATGGTGTTTTTGGCCGGGATTATAAAGATTTGCTGGTCGAAGAATACCATACTAAAGATGCTGAAAAAGTGATTGTGGCGATGGGTTCAGTCTGCGGCACAATTAAGGAAGTGGTGGATGAACAGCGCGCAAAAGGCAAAAAGGCCGGCTGCTTGCGGATTATTTCATACCGTCCTTTTCCGTACGCCCGGGTTTATGAAGCCTTAAAAGATGTTCCCAGGGTAGCGGTTTTGGATAAAGCAGTTTCTCTCGGGGCTTATGCGCCGGTTGCCGTTGAGATAAAAGCGGCATTTTACGGCAAGAAGAAAGGCCCGAAAGTAATCAGCAGTTTTGTCGCGGGTTTAGGCGGAAGAGACATAACATTGGAATCAATAGATGAAGTATTTCGAAGGTTGACTGCCAAGGAAGTTAATTCTGATTTTATAGATTTAAAACCGGAGTTACTCAAGGAAGAATATGGAGAATAACCCTTTATTCAAATCCGGGCATACCGCTTGCGCAGGCTGCGGCCAGGCAATTGCCGCGCGGTTAGTTATCGAAGCCGCAGGGGCAAATACGATTATTGCCAATAACACCGGCTGCCTGGAAGTTTTTACCACTAAATATCCCGAGACTGCCTGGGGGGTCCCGTGGATCCATTCTTTGTTTGAAAATTCCGCTGCGGTGGCATCAGGTATTGAAGCGGCATTGGTATATTTAGGTAAAAAGGATTCGATTAATGTTATTGCCCAGGGCGGGGATGGCTCAACCGGGGACATTGGTTTACAGGCTTTAAGCGGTATGCTTGAGCGCGGCCATGATATTCTATATGTTTGCTATGATAATGAAGCTTATATGAATACAGGGGTGCAGAGAAGCGGGCTTACCCCGTTTGATACAAATACCACGACCAGTCCGGCGGCTGCGCATTCATCGGGGAATATCCGGCCCAAGAAGCCGGTGCCTGAGATTTGCCTGGCCCACGGGATTCCTTATGTAGCTACGGCTTCCGCGGGATTTCCGCAGGATTTAACGCGCAAAGTGAAAAAGGCAATTTCTATAAAAGGACCGAAATATATCCAGGTGCATGTACCTTGTCCTTTGGGTTGGCGCCATGAGCCAAATCAGATGCTGCCGGTAGCAAAAGCCGCGGTAGAAACCGGGCTATATCCTCTATTTGAATATGAAAATGGCCTGCTCGCCGGGCGCAAACAAATTGTCCCCAAGCCGGTAGAAGAATATTTAAAAATACAGGGAAGATTTAAACACCTCCTCAATAATCCTGAAGAGATCAAAAAAATTCAGGCTATTGCGGATAATAATATAAAGAAGTACAATTTGAAGCTAGAGGCATAAGGCCAGGAGGGAAAAATGGGAAAGCAGGCAAGGGCAATTGTTGATTTAAGCTTAAAGGACCTGATTAAAGATTTGAATAAAGCATACTGCGATGAATGGCTGGCATTTTATCTTTATTGGTATATGGCCCAGATAGTTTCCGGCCGCGCCTATGAAGATATACAGGAGATGTTAGAGAAAATAGCCAAGGATGAATTGGAGCATGCGACTGAATTGGCCGATCTGATTATAAAGTTAGGGGATGTTCCGCCGGCTAATCCTATGGATTTAGAAAAAGGGGCCAATGCCCCGTATTTAATGCCTCCGAAGAACACCGCTGATATCAACCGGATTATCCGCATTGTAGCTGAAGCAGAGGCAGGGGCGATTGAAGTCTATAATAAAATTGCCAAGAAAACATTAGGCAAGGATAATGTTACGTATCAGTTAGTTACGCATATATTGAGTGAAGAAGTGGGACATGAAGAAATGTTTGAAAATCTTTTGGAAAGATAAGAGGGGGATTAGATATGGCAAAGGTTACAGTTGATGCTACTACATGCGTAGGTTGTGGTTTATGCGAGCAGTCCTGCCCGGATGTTTTTGAAGTGCAGGGTGATGGGATTGCCCATGTTAAAACGCAGGTTTGCGCTTCTTGCAACCTGCAGGAAGTTGCGGATTCCTGCCCGGTTAACTCGATAAAGGTAAGTTAAAAATTAAGGGACAGCGATTATTTATTTTAATAAATAGTCGCTGTCCCTATTTTATTGCGCTTTTTTCTTCAGTTCTTCAGTAAACTTAGCAAAAACCTCGTTTTTCTTTGCGGATAATAATTTTTCGCCAAAATCGTTTTTTTCTTTTAAGAATTTGTTTTCATCAAAAGGCTTGATTGATTTTAGCTTGATTATATAGTAGCCTTTATCGTTGGAAAGTATTCCGCTTATTTCTTTATCTCTTAGTTTTTTGGCGTTATCCCAGAAAATTCTAGCTTCCCCGAGGTTTTCAACCTGGCCGCTGGCTTTAAAGAATGCGGTTTGGCCGCTTTTTAAGCCAGAGGCGCTGGCCGCGCGATTAAATTCCCTCTTTTTTAATTTCTCCGCGCATTCTTTTATTTTTGATTGGGCGATCTTTTGGGCCCCTTCCTTCATCAAGGCGTCCTTAACTTTATTCTTAATCTGTTTTAATTCCGGGATACTCTCCGGTTTGTCTTTGACCGGGGGTTCCTTAAACATAGATTTATTTTTCTCAAAGAAACTGGCAATTTCTTTTTCTTTGGGCTTAATTTTCTTTGTAAAGTCGGAGAACAAACTGGAAATGTAATAAATACTCAGTTCTTCATTAATTTTCAGGTATTCCTGGCGGATCTGGTCATCGCTTAATTTTATTTTATCAGTTGCCTGTTGGTAAAGCTTAGCCAGGATCAGGCTTTGGCGCATTTGTTCCTCGAAAGTGCGCGGTTGCAGGCGGAAGACATAACGCAGGGTCTGGACGTAAATTTTATTATCAAAACCGGATTTATTCCGGAAATAGGGCGCGCTTTGAATTAATTCGATAACCTCTTTGTCGCTTACGTTAATCTTGCGTTTTTTTGCTTCATAAAGAAGGATTAATCTCTCCCATGCTTGAGAGGGTAAATTTAAATATTTTTCAATCTCGGGAAGCTTGTCTCCGAATTGCATGATAGCCGATGTTTTTACCGCAGCCAAGGATTCTTTAAATTCTAAATTTGAAACATTGTGGCCGGAGATTTTTCCGATTATTGCGGTTTCCTGCCGGGTACGCATTGCCCCTCCAAACCCCCAAAGAGCAAAAGCAGGTATGATAATTATGGCAAGGCCTATCCAAACTTTTTTCGCGGTTTTCTTATTTCGCAAGATTTTGAGCATTTTGTTCCTCCTATTATTCTTAATTATATTGCAAAATTGAACAATTACAATAATCTTATTTAATTGATTTATATTTTTATGGGTGTATAATTTTAACCGGATAGAAAATTTATCCGTAGCCGGTTTAAAGAGGGCAAAATTAATGCGCGCCAGGCGAAAATGAAAGTAGAAAATAGAAGAAAAAGCCAAAAACAGCTAATCAAAAAGATAGGATTTATTAAAAAGATTAGCTTAAAGCATTTCCAGAAAGCAGGGTTTAAGTGCAGGGAATTAGACGAGAAGCTAAAGTTTTGCCAGGATCAATCACATAAGGTACTTGCGACAATCCACGAAGGCGTTACCTTCAGCGATGAAGAAGGGCATTTTTATGTTTATAATCTGGGAATGGAGAAGCTCACCGGTTATTCCATGGAAGAGGCAAACGCCTGTCCGGATTTTATCAGGCTGCTGTATCCTGATCCCAAAAATCAGCAGATAGCATTAAAAGGGATTGGCGATCTTCTGGAAAAAAGGATAATCCATGAAACCGAAGTCGTAATTACTACAAAAATCGGCCAATTAAAAAATGTTTTGGTGTCCTCGTCCCTGATTTGCCATGAGGGGCATCGTTTGTTCCTTAGTATCTATAATGATATTACTGAACGCAAGCTGGCGGAGAACCGGTTATTGGCATTAAATAATGTTTTTCTTGGATTTGGAGTCAACACGGATCAGAATATTGCTTCCCTTACCGCTGTTCTAGGGGAGATTCTCGGGGCAACATATATCCTTCATTGTTGTTTTGACAATGGCCTGTTGCGGGTTAGAGGAAGTTGGAACATGCCCATTGATTTTAATTTTACAGATAGGCCGGATAACTGCGTTTCTTATGATGTAATCCGGTCCGGTGAAAATATTACCGTAATCCAAAATCTTGCGAAAACTATTTATGCTCAAACTGATCCCAATGTGAACCGTTATCAACTGAAAACGTATATCGGTTGTATCATAAAGAATAACGAAAAAAATATCGGGGCCCTTTGTTGTGTTTTTCAAAGAGATTTTATCCCCTCCAAGGATGATATTGAGGTTATTGGAATTATTGCTTCGGCTATTGAAGTGGAGGAGAAGCGCAAGCAAGCGGAGGAGCTATTGCGCAGGGCTTATGCCGATCTCAAGGAAACGAGGATGCAGCTTATTCAAGCCGATAAATTGGAAGCAATCGGCAGGATGGCCAGCGGCGTGGCCCATGAGGTGTTAAATCCGCTGGCGATAATTATGCAGGGAATTAATTATCTGGAGGGCGAGGT
This sequence comes from Candidatus Omnitrophota bacterium, assembly GCA_023247825.1. Classification (GTDB taxonomy): domain Bacteria; phylum Omnitrophota; class Gorgyraeia; order Gygaellales; family Profunditerraquicolaceae; genus UBA6249. Next base: position 46,330 of record JAHFFR010000006.1, on the reverse strand, counting down.
CCATCCTGAGCAAGAGGATATATTTACGGCCGTCCGGATGATGAAGGAAAATATTAAGAGGGCAGATAGTATCGTGCGCACCCTGTTAGAATTTTCCAGGCCCGGAGAGCTGGCCCTAAAAGCCGAGAATATAAATAGCATATTAGAAAGTTCTTTGGATTTAGTACGGCATAAATTTAAGTCCGATATAGCAGTGTCTGAGGAATTAATTCCGGACCTGCCTATGGTTTTAGCTGACAAAAATAAAATGGAACAGGTATTTATAAATTTATTTTTGAATTCCATCCAGGCCATGCCGTCCGGCGGTAAATTATTTTTGCGCTCGTATTTGGTTTGTTTGAATGAAGCAAAAAACGGTGTTGGCAGAAGGCAGGGCGATCGTTTTAAGCTTATGGAAAAAGCGGTTGTAGTGCAGGTAGAAGATACAGGCAGCGGTATCTCGAAAGAGAACTTAAGCAAGATTTTTGACCCGTTCTTTACAACCAAAGGCCCCAAGGAGGGAGTGGGGCTGGGCCTTTTGATTACAAAAAATATAATTGATTTGCATAAAGGATTGATAGAAATAGAAAGCCAGGTTGGCAAGGGCACTAAGTTCAGCATTTTTCTAAAAGTAGCATAACACCCGACGCCAACTGGTATTGCGTCGGTATGCGCCTATAGCGCAAGGAGGCTCGATGGGTAAGATTAGGGTCATGGCTGTTGACGATGAGGATGATTTTCTTAAGCTGATAAAATTAAATTTGGAAAAAGAAGGCGGTTATGAGGTAAAAACCCTGCCAAGCGCAAGAGATATTGTAGCGCAGGCCCACTTGTTTAAGCCCGATGTTATTCTGCTTGATATGGTTATGCCCTCGGTAGGAGGATTAGAGGCCTGTGAAATGTTGAATAATGACCAGGCAAGTAAAGGCATACCGATTATTATTCTCTCTGTTTTGAGCAAAGATAAAGATAAAATCCTGGCTTATAAAAAAGGAATTATTAATTACTTGACGAAACCCATAGAAAAGAAAGATCTTATCGCCGCGATAAAAAACGCTTTAGAATATAAATAATAAGATGACCCCTAATGTGATGATATATATAGTAACCATAATAATAAGCATAGTGATAGGTTTATTATTGTTTAACCACGCCAGATTATCAGACAGCGCCAAAATTTCGGCTGAAGAGAAAAAAGAAATAAATAAGCAGGTGCTTTTTGATGGTTTGGCGGGCGGGTCTTTAAGGCAAAACATACTTAAAGAGGTTAAGGGAGTATTGGGCCAGGATGCCCGCGCGCTCGAGCTTAGCGAAAAGGTTTCAAGTATCCTTAGCGAGGAGCTGGAAAAGCAGATAAACCAAAATGCCGGCAAGTTGAACGAAAAATATGAAACAATCATAAAGGAAAAAACGCGCAATGAAGAGCTTGCCTGGAATAAATACAACAAACTCTCTGTTGATAAGAAAAAAACAGAGGCGGTTATACGCAGTATTGCCGAAGGCCTTGTAGTAGTAAATGCGCAAGGTAAGGTTATCATGATGAACCCGGCCGCCGAGAAACTTCTTGGTACTTCCCGGAAGGATAAAATCGGAAGGCCTCTTCTGGACAATCTTAAAGAAGAACAGCTGTTTTCTATGGTTAAAGATAGTTCAGATACCCGGGAAAGAGAAATTGAATTAATAAGCAAGGCGGATGAAACAAAAAAAGTGTTAAGATCAAGCAGCGCGGTAGTAGAGGATGAAAACGGGCAAACCGTAGGCATGGTTTCTGTCTTAAGCGATATTTCCAAGCAAAAAGAGCTGGACCAGTTGAAATCAAATTTTGTTTCCAGTATTACTCATGAGCTGCGTACCCCTTTGGTGGCTATAGATAAATCCATCTCTTTAATTCTTGCTAAAAGCGCAGGGGAGGTTACGCCTGCTCAGGAAGAATTTCTATCTATCGCGCAGCGTAATATTAAGAGGCTATCTATCCTGATTAATGATTTACTGGATCTCTCAAAGCTTGAAGCGGGAAAAATGGGGATTAAGGTATGTCCCTCTTCGATTGAATATGTTGTCAATGAATCAGTAGGGGCCCTTAGTAACTGGGCAAAAACAAAATTTATTAATATAGAGAAGAAAATAGAAAAAGTTCTGCCTGAGATAAACATTGACCCGGACAGGATCATCCAGGTTTTGAATAATCTTATAGGCAATGCTGTTAAATTTACGCCCAATAACGGCAGTATAATCATCGAGGCATCATTACACGATGGGGGCAGAGGTATAACGGTAAGTATCCAGGATAACGGCGTTGGCATATCCAAAGAGGATCTGCCTAAAATTTTTAATAAATTTTACCAAGCAGGGGAGAGGGTTGCCTCAGATATAAATGGGACAGGCATAGGGTTATCAATTGTCAAAGAGATTGTCGAATTGCACGGAGGGAATATTTGGGTAGAGAGTGAAAAGGGAAGCGGTGCGCGGTTTATCTTTACGCTGCCGTTGGGGAATATTAAATAAGACCGGAGGAGAGAATAATGGCTGATGATAAAATTACGGTTCTTGTCGCAGAGGATGAAGCTGATTTCCGCACAATAATGACTTTTTGGCTTGAATCAAAAGGGTATGCGGTTATACCTGCTTCTGACGGAAAGGAAGCGGTGGAGTTGGTAAAAGAAAAAAACCCTGATGTTGTTTTCTTGGATTTAAATATGATAGGTATGGATGGCGTTGAAGCCTTTAAAAAAATAAGGGAATTCAATAAAGATATTCCGGTAATAATTATAAGCGCCCACATTGATACTCTTAAGGCCGAAGAAGTAATGTCCCTGGGAGTCTCAGGCGTATTCGCTAAAGGAGATAATTTTGAGAGAGGATTCTCTTTATTGGAAGTTGCCCTAAAGGGGCATAATAAGCTTAAGAGAAAATAACGTATATATTAAATTTGCCTTGATTTTAAGAAAAAAAAGTTTTTTTAAGGTTTGAGAATTATTTTATTGACAAAACAATACCTTAAGGTGTATATTAATAATAACTATATTCACGTTATACTAAACGGGCGAGGAATTATAATAAAAGTATTGACCTGGAACAACTTACATGATTCCTTCAGAAAAAATAGCTGGTATAGCACTGCATAGAGCGTGTGTTTATAAAGCGCTTAAGCGGCGTTTGGTTTCGCAAAGGCCTAACTTGAAAAAGTTAGGCCTTTTTTATTATTCTATTAGGAGTGAAAGTTGAGTTATTTCAAGGTGTTAGGATTTTCAAAGGAGCCATTCTCTACCAGCCCGGACCCGGATTTCTTTTATTTATCAAGAGAACACGAAGCTGCCCTGGCAAATATTTTAATTGAGCTTAGGCTTAAAAGAGGGCTTTCCGTAATCTTAGGCGATGTAGGTACCGGTAAAACTACACTATCCAGAAAATTAATCAAGGAATTAAAAGACAGGGATGATTTTGTTTTCCATATAATTTTAGATCCTTCTTTTGAAAGCGAAGAATTATTTCTTTCCTCCCTTGCAAAAAATTTTGAGATTAATATCAGTAATGATGCCGGTGCTTCTATTGTGATTTTGCGGGAAGGCCTGGAAAGGTTTTTATTTCAGAAAGGAGTTACGGAAAATAAAACCGTTACTTTAATTATTGATGAAGCGCAAAAATTAAATGTCGCTTCTTTGGAAGTTTTACGGGTGCTTTTAAATTATGAGACCAATGAATTCAAGCTTTTACAACTTGTCCTTTTAGGCCAGTTAGAATTACACTCTAAAATAACCGAGATCGCGAATTTTTTTGACCGCATAAGTTTTAAATTTACTTTAAACCCTTTGGATTTTGATGAGACCCGGGAGATGATCGAATTCAGGTTGAAACAGGCAGGATATGCGGCGAATATGCATTTATTCTTGGATGAAGCGATAAAAGAAATCCATCAATACAGCCGCGGTTATCCCAGAAGGATAACCATGCTTTGTCACCGCGCTCTAAAGACTTTAGTCTTAAAGAATAAGTTTGTAGTTGATGCGGATTTAATTCGCGAACTCATTGATGAGGATATCAAATCCGGATGGCACAGGAAAGACCTCTTACTCCAGAAAAACAGCTGTTAAAATTTATTGAAAGCTCTAAGCTAAATCCCGGTGAAGTAAGCGCTCAGGCAATCAGGCGTCATTCTTTGAGTTTTTTCAATTTTGGCGCTTGGCTGGGCAGGGTTTCTTTTTTAAAAGTAAAACTTGAAAAGTGGCGCCACGGCTTTAGCTTAGAACAATTAAATGTAAAGGTAGTAAACAGGTTTTTAGGTTTTTTGATAGCGCTGTTCTTGATTTATTTTTTTAGCAATCTTTTGGCCTCCCTGATTAATTTAAATAAAATACCCCATCTGGAATCAGAAATTTCCGTAGAAAAAATCCAGGATACTTTACCCCAACCCCCGGGGCTTAAAAAAGCAGTTTCTTATTATTCAGATAAGGCCAGGGAGAGGAATTTTTTCGCTATGGGCTGGAAAAAGGCAAATTCTCTAAAGCCGGGGATTAAACAAGCGGCTTCCGCCAAAACCTTGGAGGCTGCCGGTAATTTAAAATTAGTGGGAATCTCATGGTCAAATGACCCTGACGCGATGATTGAAGATTCAAAGGCGGTTAGGACTTTTTTTGTAAAAAGGGGCCAAATGGTCGGAGAAGCCAAGGTCAGCGCGATTTTTAAGGATAAGGTTGTGTTGAGTTATGATGGCGAGGAGGTTGAGTTAAGGTGAGGCTTGTTAAAAAAATATTCTTTTTCTGCTTCCTTATCTGTTTTTTCTCCGTTTACAAAACTCAAGCTGAGGATAGCCTTATTCAATTAGCTCAAGAATCAATCTCTGGCGCCGGGGCTAGCGCGCCGGTAGTCGTGGGGATGGAAGGAAAAATCTCCTTGGATTTACGTAACATAGAAGTCGCCGATGCGCTTAAGTTTTTATCAATGAAAACAGGCATCAATATGATTTCTACGAAAGATGTTACCGGCAGGGTTACGCTTACGGTCCAGAATATTCCGGCAAAAGATGTATTTGATATAATGCTGCGTTCAAACGGGCTGGCTTATTCGAAAGAGGGCGAAATCTATAACATAATGACGGATGAAGAATACAAGGCTCTTTTCGGAAAGAAATTCGCGGATATCCGGCAGATTAAGGTTTTTAAGATTAAATATGCCATACCGGAACAAGTATTCAGTTTATTGGATGCTTTAAAAAGCGACATAGGGAGGGTTTTAGTTGAGCCGGATTCCGGCACCGCTTTAATTATGGATACCCCGGAAAAAATTCAGAACATTCAAGATGCCCTGGCAACGCTGGAGCAAAAAAATCTGGTTCAGGTTTTTACGTTAAAATATGCCAAGGCAAAAGAAGTAGAAGAGCAGCTTAAGGCGCAATTGGACGCCAAAAAGGTCGGTTCAATTAAAGCCGACGAACGTTCAAATCAGGTCATTGTTCAGGCATTGCCTGAACGGATGGTGGCTATAGAAAAATTGATATTGAGTTTGGATAAAAAAACAAAAGTAGTATTAGTTGATACTGAAATTATTAAAGTTAAGTTGTCCGATCAATTAGACAGCGGGGTTGAATGGGAAGGTTTATTCGGGGAGGCTAGTAAATACGGTATGGCTTATGCCGGAGCCAATCCTTTTAGCGTGCTGCAGCCTGCCGCGACCGCGTGGCAGTCAAGAAGTAGTTTTCTCAACGCTAAAAGCAATGATATCGGCGCTTATCCTTTTAGCAGCAATGCTACCGGTGTCCCCCCGTCAGGCGCAAAAACCAGCCCCGGGTTAATGCATGTAGGTATAATAGATTCAAAGCGCGATATTGATGTTTTACTCAAATATGTCCAGACCTTAGGCAAAACGCAGATTCTTTCCAATCCAAAGATAGCGGTAGTCAATAACCAGGAGGCAAAGATCCATGTCGGTGAGCGGCAGGCTTATGTTACCACTACCACCACTACCGGACAGTCCACTTCTACTGTTTCCGAAGAGGTGACCTTTGTTGATGTCGGTATTCAACTGGCAGTAACGCCGACAATAAACGATGATGGGTATGTAACTATGAAAATAAAACCGGAGATATCCAGCGTTGTTTCTTTCCTTACCACTCCCAGCGGCAATAAAATTCCTATTATTGATTCCTCTATGGCCGAAACCTCGGTGATGGTAAAGGATGGCTCAACGATTATTATCGGTGGCCTGCGTAAAGAAGAAAAAACTTCCAGCGGGACGCAAGTCCCATTTCTAGGCAAAATTCCGATACTGAATTTCTTTTTTAAGAATGAAACAAAAAAGACCGAGAGGACTGAACTGTTGGTGATGATTACGCCGCATATAGTATCCGGAGACGCCTTAATCACCGGAGACGAGCATGACCCTGCGTTTGGGAGCCAATCCGGTAAAGAATATAAAGAATATTCTTCTTTTGTTGAGAAAGCGGATCCCAAGCCTGCTGAAGAAGTCAAGCCTTATCGCGAATATTCTACCCTTAAGGAAAAGAATGGATATGAGCCGACAATTAAAGGAGAGGAAGGCAATGATGAATAAATTTAAAATATTGGCTATATTGATTGTTGTTTTACTCTTTGGCGAAAGCGCGGGGTTTATATATTTTGCGCGTAAATCACAGGGGCTTTCTAGGGAACTAGAAAGCTTTAAGCCGGGTTATGAGAAATTAACCCGGGCGGAATTGGAGCTAAAAAATAAATACTCGGAGTTATCTAAAGAGAATGAAGCAATGAGGATAGACAGGGAGAATCTTCTATCGCAGATTAAGTCCTTGCTTGCTGAAAGAAGCAGGGCTAATGAGTTAGCAGGTTCTCTTGAGAAGGCCAATGATAATTTAAGTATTCTCGGCAGAGAGAAAAAAGAACTGCAGGATTATTCCTCCGGCCTTAAAGATGAGCTTAGCAAACTTCGCCAAGCCCAGGAAGGCCTGGTTAAGGAAAGAGATGAACTTAAAAGCGCTTATGAAAAAGAAAGCGGAAATACCGGGATTAAGGAATTGAAAAAAAGAATCAGTGATTTACAAAAAGAGAATAAGGGCATTGAAAGTAATTTGAAACGCAAAGAAAAAGAATTTGATAAGTTTGTGCAGCAAAAATCTAAATTAGGCTTGAATAATGAATCGTTAGTCTCACAGTTAAAAGATTTTAAGAGAAATTATGACAACGCGCTAAAGAAAAATAGGGCCTTGGAGCAGGAGTTAAAAAATATTCCCGTAAAATTTACCGAAATTGCCCGCCAGAATAAAAAATTAATAAAGGAGACCGCGCAGATGCATTATAACCTTGGTGTTTTTTATACCAAGAATAAGCAGTATGACAGGGCGGTCGCGGAGTTTGAGAAGGTAATTGATGTGGATCCGGACGACGCTTACGCGCATTTCAATTTAGGTTACATCTACGCGCAATATTTAGTGAATCGCCAGAAAGCAGTTGAGCAGTTCAGGCATTTTTTAAGGCTGGCTAAAAGCGACGATAAAGATGCGGATTGGGTGAAAAAATATTTACTTACTTGGGAGGCTTATGAAGGCAAGCGCCCGATGCAATAATAATTCTAGCGAAAGAATATTGACTAAATAAATATAAGGAGGAGTAAAATGAAAAAAGCAGTAATAGGCGCGATGATTTTAAGTTTCTTAGTTGTATCTGCAGAATTAACTTTTGCAGCTCAGGAAGTTTCTCCCTCAGCCCGCCAGGAAGCAGAGGCAAAGGCAAAACAGATATTAAGTTCAAAAGAGTGGGCAATATATCTTACGGCAATGGGGGAAAAGAAGGCAAAGACCGAGACAGATGCCTTGATTTTTACCGAAGGCAAGGTTACTTCAAAGAACCTTTCCGCGAAAGGCTATCCGACCACTAATTACACGGCTACTGTCCAGGAAAATGGGACTATTGTCTGGGAAACTATGCAAACTGCTGAAAAAGGAGGCACAGCTTTTTACAGAGGCGAGTTAGAGGGCCAGGCAATGCGCGGAGTGTTAAGCTTGCATTCCTCAGGGGGTGAAGCACGGAATTTTTCTTTTACAACTACGGCATTAGCGGCGGAAAAGAAAGTTGAACCGGTGAAAAAATAAAATCCTTCCGGAAAAAAATGAAAAAAATATTATTATTTCTGTGCGCGATTATTTTTATCTTTAGCCCTAATCTTTCTTTTGGGCAGGATCCGGCAAAAAAAGAACCGGAAGCTGCCGGAGAATTTTTTGGCGCGCCGGTGCCGATGAATAATTACTATTTTGCAAAAGGGGCGCTGGTGATATTCGGTAACAGGTGGGGAGCGCAGCCCCAGACCCCCCAGGAATTAGAAGGCTGTGTTTGGAATGACCTCCTGCTTTCCTATGAGGCATTCCGCAGGAATATAGAGGTAAGCCGGGAAGAGGTCGGGGCGGAGATTACCAAAATGCTCAAGGCAGAGAAAGTTGAGTTTGACTGGAATAAAGATAAAGAGGCTTACACAAAATGGATAAAGGGAAAGGCTAATGAACCGGTTGAGCTCTTTGAAAATCAACTCAAACACCTCATCCAGCTTCAGAAACTCAGGCAGCAGGTGATGGATGGTATCACGCCTGCGGTTACAGAAGAAGAGGCCTATCAGGAGTTTTTAAATGAATATAATACTTTAGGCATAGAATTGGTGCAGTTTGACCAGTTAAAATCCGCTGAAGAGTTCTATAACCGCGCTAAAAAAAATCCGGAATTCTGGGATAAGGAAAAAAATAAACGGCCAAAAGATTTCAAGCGCCCGGGATTTGTGGCTCTGGAATTCCTGATGGATATGTGGAAACTGCCCAAGGATGCGGTTTATAAAATGATGAAAATGAAAGCAGGCGATATTTATCCGCCGGCGCCTATATATAAAGGTTACGGGGTTTTTAAGATTTTGGAGCTTAAGGCCGCCGAGGAGCTTAAGTACCCGCAATTGAAAAATTCCTACTATGAGCAGATAAAGATGAAGAAGAAATATGAAGGCCTGAATGAATGGATTAAAAATTTAAAACTGCAGGCGAATATAAAGGTTTATTTGGGGGAAGAAAAGAAATGACCAGGAATGCAAAGAGCAAGAAAATTATCGGCATGATAATGTTGGCAAATTTAACAGTTCTTTTGGCCGCATCAATTCCATCAATGGCAGGAGAGAAAACAAAGGAAGTGCCGGATTTTAAGGCGAAGAATATCTATAGGAGAACCGGACAGGTGTCCGGAACGGTAACTGCCGTAAATAAGAACGGGATAGCTGTTGCCTATAAGCGTGATTTGGCTAAAGGGACTGAGGAAGAAGTATATGCTACTTTGAACAAGGATACAAAGTTTGTCCATAAACAAAGGATTGAAGGCATCAATGTCGGTGATACGGTAACTTTACAGTTTGAAGAGGTAAATGATGAAGCGGATATGGCAAACCCGAAGAACGAACGCGAGGCAAAGACAATTACCTTTGTCAGTCCTGCTCAGGCGCATGATGAAAATTAAGCTTAAAGCTAAATTAACCGGCTTATTTTTATTATTAGGAATTTTAACGGAATTTATTTGTTCCCCTCATCCTGCCTGGGCAGTGCAGATAAAAAACGTGCAGAGGGGTGTGGTGAATTTTGATACTTGGGATATTTCTATGTCCGTGAATATAACCGCCGTGGATATGTCAAAGACGATTATCCTTTTACAGAATACCCCGGGTAACAGCACTAACGACCAGAACTTTTTCTATACCGCGCAATTTGAAAGCAGCAGTACTATCCAGATTAACCGCGCCGGTGCCGCTACATCTAATGCTTCAGCAGCGGTTGCCTGGCAGGTAATTGAATTTACAGACGGTGTCCGGGTCCAGCGCGGGATTTCCAGTATGGGCCAGGGGATAACCCAGAAAAAGATTATTATTGCCAGTGATACGGATTTCACCAAAGCAGTTCCCATTATCCAGACCCAGGCCCCGTTTACAAACTTTACTACAACCCAGGAATTATTCCTTTTGCCTTCTTTTATTACCGAGGCGCCGGATAAAAAATTACAGTTAGACCGTTATAGCGCTACCAGCGCAAAGAGCCTTCAGCTTACCTGGCAGATTATTGAGTTTCTTACTGATGCTGCTGTGCAGACCGGAACAGCGAGTATGCCGGCAACCGCGGCAACCCCGCAGACAGTTAACCAGGCGATTACCGGAGTAACCAATCCTTTGCTCTTTAACTATTTTACCTTTAGGACCGGCACAACAGATACAAGCGAGGAAAAAAAGTATTTACCTACTGCTGAATTTACCGGAGTATCGCCTTATACCAATATCAGGTTTACGCGTTATATATCCAGCGGAAATGCCAATACTGATGTAAGTATGCGCTACTATGTGGTTGATTTAACCAGTCCCTCAAACCTTTATCAGGCAAGCTCTTTTAATTATCCGGCTAATTCCGCAAATAACTGGGCCATTTCTGCTTCCTCCGCAAGCGGCTCTCTGGCTAAGATTACCAGCGCCGCAAATACCTTAGTTACCGGGGACAGGGTTACGATAACCGGACATACGGCGAGTGATGGCACCAGTACTTATTATCCTTATGATGGTTATTGGAAAGTGACGGTTATTGATGGTTCGAATTTTACCCTTGATGGCTCAACTTATTTCGGGTATGCCGGCGGGGTAACTGGTTATGTGGTAAAAGTTGATAATGTGAACTTGGCAGCTTCGCCTACTGCAATTGATCCTGCCAGGGCAGTAGTTTTAAAAACGACCAGAGGAAATTCCAATACTAGTACCAATAGGAGTGATGAGATGGATAGCTACTGTGTGGCCACACATCTCTATAATACTACTACAGTTGACGTATTCCGCCACTATGATACTAGTCGTATTGAAGCCAGTATCACAGTTTTTGAATCAGTGGAGTTTACGCCTTTGACCGTAAAGGCTCCTAATGGCAGTGAGGCCTGGCTGGTGGGTGAGATCCAGAATATTACCTGGAAGCACGCGCTTGCTCTTGAATCAGGCGGGACAGGCCCTTCGGGGCATCATAAGATAAATATTGATCTTTCTACTGACGGAGGGGCAACTTATCCGTTAAATATTGCTATGGGTATAGACTCTTCGTTAGATACTTATGCTTGGACAATACCGGATTCTATTATCGGAACAAATCTTATTGGTACGCAACTCAGGGTTAAGATTACAGATACTGATATGGCTGCGCGTAATTTTGATACCTCTAATGCCAATTTTGAAATCAAGGGAAGTATTACAGTTACTGCTCCTAATGGGGCAGAGGTATGGAATGTGGGGGATACGACAAGAGATATTACTTGGAATAAAACAGGTGATTTAAGTTATTCAACGTTCTCTGTGAGGCTTTCGGAAGACGGAGGCACTAACTATAATACCATAGTTGCGGATAATTTAACGCAGGCAACTTATTGCACAGGAAACAACTGTGCTTATAACTGGAATCCTGTTCCGGATAAAATCGGGAATAACCGGATGATAAGGGTATTTTTAGCTGCTGATCCAAACTTTGTTAAAGACGAATCCAACGCGGTTTTCTATATTAAAGGTAAGTTGACAATAACCGCTCCTGTTGGCGCTGAAACCTGGCCCACGCAGGCGACCCAGAATATTACCTGGAATAAAAGTGGCACGTTTTCTACGGTTTCATTATATTATTCTACCAATAGCGGCGGATCCTATCCTAATACTATTGCTGCGGCTCAACCTGCCGGCACAACCACGGGAAGCTATGCCTGGAGTGTCCCGCCTGCGGCAATCAGTAATTTTGTCAGGGTAAAAATAATCAGCGACCAAGCGGCAGATTTACAGGTTGAATCTGCGTCAGCCGCTGATTTTAGCGTTATTGCATCTGTTCAGATCACCAGCCCTACCGCAGGAACTGAAATATGGCGCGTTGGAGAAACCCAGAATATTACCTGGACAGTCGGCGGAGCAATAGCGAATGTGAAGATTGAGTATTCTACCGACGGCGGCGCGACTTATCCGGTGGGCAATGTTATTGTTGCTTCTACTCCCGGGGCAAGCGGCAGTTATCCCTGGACAATACCTGATGCGATCAGCGATACAGTTAAGGTTAAAATAAGCGATGTCCTTGCCCCTGCGGTATATAGTGAATCAGCCAATAATTTTAAGATAAAAGGTAAAATTGTGGTTACTTCTCCTAATGGCGGAGAAGTGTATACAACCGGCTCCTCTCAGGTTATTACCTGGCAGAAATTCGGGACGCTGGGAAATGTAAATATTAAATATTCTACCGACGGCGGAGCAACTTACCCTAATTTAATTACGGGTACTCCTGTAGCAGGTTCAGCACTAAGTTATACCTGGAATCCCATACCGGATAATATCTCCAGCACCGCGAAGATAAAAATTGAATCAGTAAGCGACCCCAGCGGAGTTTTTGCTGTCTCAACCGCTAATTTTGCGATCAAAGGATCTTTGGCTTTAACTGCGCCCAATGGCGGGCAGTCATTTCCTGCGGGGAGCACTACTCCGATTAGCTGGACATACCAGGGGACCATAGGGAACGTGGAATTAAGGTATTCGACTGACGGCGGCGCGACCTTCCCTGTGGGAAATACCATTATCAGCGGTATCCTTCCTAATAGCTCTCCTTATACCTGGACGGTGCCGGACGCTATCGGTTCTCAAGTACGTGTAAGGGTCCATCTTTTAAGTGATGCCGCGGTTTATAGCATGTCGAGCACTAATTTTTCTATTAAAGGAAGTTTAACAATTACCTCTCCTTTCGGCACTGAAAGATGGGGTGTTGATACAATTCATCCTATTACTTGGACAGTAATCGGCGCAAGTATGGGCGATGTGAAATTAGAATATACAAAAAACGGAGGCCTAGACGGGTATCCTTATGTTATTGCCGCCAGCGTCCTTTCCGGCGCGCTTTCTTATTCCTGGACGATTCCTGATGCTATTGGAAGCCAGGTGCGCGTTAAGATTACCCTTAATAGTGACCCGGGCACAAATAGCGCATCTCCTGATAATTTTTCCATTGTCGGCAGGTTTGCTCTTTCCGCGCCTTCGGGAGGGGAGACCTGGTATGTGGGAACATCACAGAATATTACCTGGTCTACTTATGGGACGGTGCCTAAGGTAAATCTTTACTATTCTACAAATGGCGGGAGCACTTATCCAAGCTCGATTATCAGCGGCGCAAGTAATGCGGGTGGATATCTATGGACAATCCCCGATGCCATTGGCACTCAAGTGAGAGCCAAAGTGGAGAACTTTGATGACAGCGCGGTTTTTGCTGTTTCCGCAGCCAACTTTACTGTTAAAGGCAGGATTATTCTTGCCTCGCCTAATGGCGCAGAAGTATGGATGGTTGGCGCAGTGCAGAATATAACCTGGACGCCTTATGGAAATGTCGGAAATGTGGATATAAAATATTCGACCGACGGAGGGACAGCCTATCCGAATAGTATTACCGGCTTAGGCGGGATAGAAGCTTCGTTAGGGACTTATGCCTGGACAGTGCCGGATGTTATCGGAACAAACCTTAAGGTTAAAATTATCAGTGTTTCGGATGCGACGGTATCCGGTGAATCGGCAGCTGTTTTTACTATAAAAGGCACCCTTACCCTGACTGCGCCCGGAGGCGGGCAGACATTTTATGTCGGCGATTCAACTGATATTACCTGGACAAAAACAGGAACATTAGGGAATGTTGAATTAAGGTATTCTACCGACGGCGGTTTAACCTATCCGGTTGGCCAGATTATTGCTACAGGAATTCTTGCGGCTGCTACCCCATATTCATGGACACTCCCGGATGAAATTGGAAGCCAATTAAAAGTTAAGATTTTACTTTTAAGCGACCCCGCAAATGTATTTGGCGAATCCGCGGCTAACTTTACCATTAAAGGAAAACTCGCTTTAACTGCGCCTGACGGAGGCCAGACGTGGTTAGTAGCTTCGTCACAAAACATAACCTGGACACGCACAGGTTCGATTGCTAACGTAGAGCTGCGTTATTCTACGGATGGCGGCACGACCTACCCCAATATTATTATTGCTTCAACGTCCGCTGCTGTGGGTAGTTATGCCTGGACAATCCCCGATGCCATCGGCAGTGCTTTAAAAGTTAAGGTTACTAATATTGCTGATAATACTGTTTATGGGGTCTCAACCGCAAATTTTACGATTAAAGGAAAAATAGTTGTTACCTATCCCAATGGAGGAGAGGCCTTTATTGTAGGGACAAGTTATAACATTACCTGGAATAGTTACGGAACTGTTCCTAAAGTGAATCTTTATTATTCTACCGACGGCGGGGCAAATTATACGGCGACGATTGCCACCGCGGTTGTTAATACCAATACCTATGCCTGGACAGTGCCGGATATTATTGGCGCTCAAGCGCGGGTCAAGGTAGTTAATTTTGACGATGCCACGGTATTTGGCGCATCTACTGCTGACTTTACGGTTGAGGGCTCGATAAATGTTACCAGCCCCAATGGCGGCGAAACCTGGGTTGCCGGCGCGTTGCATGCTATTACCTGGACAAAGACCGGTAATCTTGGGAATGTAAATATTAAATATTCTACTGACGGCGGTGCGACTTATCCTAATAATATTACTTCGGGGACACCCGCAGATGATTTAAGTTACACCTGGACACTGCCGGATGTTTCAAGCATGAATGTTAAAGTTAAAGTTGCGAGTGTAACTTATAGCAATGTATTCAAAGAATCGGCCGCGGTATTTAGTATTAAGCCTTCTTTAACGCTTACTGCTCCCAATGGCGGCGAAACCTGGGTAGTAGGGAGCAGCCACAACATCACCTGGGCCAAGACCGGAACAATCGCTACGGTAAAACTTGAATACTCCACCAATGCTTTTGCTGATGAGCTGCAGACAGTAAGTATTGCCACTTTGGTAAATGCCGCAACAGGTACGCCATATGCCTGGGCAGTGCCTGATGCCATATCCGCAACTGTAAAGGTAAGAGTTACCAGTGAAGCAGATGCTACGGTTACCAGTAAGTCGGCTACGAACTTTAAAATTGCCGGTTCTTTTGCTTTAACCGCGCCTAATGGCGGACAGAATTGGACGGTAGGTTCGAGCAGGAGTATCACCTGGACGAAGTCCGGTTCCATTGCTAATGCCAAATTGGAATATTCTACCGACGGTGGAATATCGTATCCTGACCTGATTGTTGCCTCAACACCTGCTGCCGGTTTAAGCTACTCCTGGACAATCCCCGATGCCATCGGCAGCCAGGTAAGAGTAAAAATCTCCGATGCAACAGACGCTACGGTAT
>JAHFFR010000006.1:0-31073 GCA_023247825.1 Candidatus Omnitrophota bacterium | reverse complement strand
TATCCTGACCTGATTGTTGCCTCAACACCTGCTGCCGGTTTAAGCTACTCCTGGACAATCCCCGATGCCATCGGCAGCCAGGTAAGAGTAAAAATCTCCGATGCAACAGACGCTACGGTATCCGCTGCATCAGCGGCTAACTTTACCATCCTGGGCGGGTTTACCGTAACCGCTCCCAACGGCGGTGAAGTCTGGGCAGTAGGTGAATCCAGGAATATCACCTGGACCACTGCCGGAACAGTTGCCAATGTAAAACTGGAATACTCAACTGACTCAGGCTTAACTTATCCGAATGTGATTATTCTTACTACTACTAATACAGGCAGTTATTCCTGGACAGTTCCGGATAGTATTAGTATTGGAGTAAGGGTTAAAGTCTCCGACGTCGCGGATGCCAACGCCTTTGCCGCCTCAGCTGCCAATTTTAAAATTAAAGGAAAATTAACCGTAACCGCTCCCAATGGCAGTGAAGCCTGGCCTATAAACACTAACCAGAACATTACCTGGACTAAAGTCGGTTCCATTGCCAATGTCAAATTGGAGTATTCTACCAATGGTTTTTCTGATGAGCTGCAGACATTTCTGATTGCTGCTTCAGTTAATGCCGCAACAGGCACGCCTTATTCCTGGCTTATTCCCGATAAGCCTTCAGCCAATGTCAAGGTGCGTATTACTGATGTTACAGACGCAACCGTCTTTAGTTTATCGACTAATCCTTTTAGCATAAAGGGAAGCCTCTGGATTACTTCTCCCAACGGCGGTGAGACCTGGGTAGTGGGAGCAACTAATAACATTACCTGGACTAAATTTGGTTCCATTGCCAATGTGGAACTGCGGTATTCTACCGACGGCGGGTCTACCTATCCTGTAGGTAATATTATTATTGCTTCAACCCCGGCTGCCGGTTTAAGCTACTCCTGGACAATCCCCGATGCAATCGGTAATCAGCTCAGGGTTAAAATTGCCGATACAGGAGATGTTACCGTTTATGCCGCTTCTGCTGCCAACTTTGGGATCAGGGGTTCAGTTAACTTAACCTCGCCCGTCGGAGGCGAGACCTGGATTGTTGGCGAGAACAGGAACGTTACCTGGACTAAAGCCGGTTCTTTTGCCAATGTCAAGCTGGAATATTCCACTAATGGTTTTTCAAATGAACTGCAAACTACCGTAATCACTGCTTCAACTCTGGCTAGCCCCCTAACCTATGCCTGGACAGTTCCCGATGCTATCGGTACTAATTTAAAGGTAAGGATATCAGATGCATCTGATTCTACTGTAGTATCTACTTCTACCGGCGCATTCACTATTAAAGGTAACCTTCTTTTAACCTCGCCTGTTGGCGCAGAGACCTGGATTGTGGGCGAATCCCGGAATATCACCTGGAACAGGACAGGTTCGATTGCCAATGTAAAACTGGAATACTCAACTGACTCAGGCGTAACTTATCCGAATATAATTATTGCTTCTACTCCTGCGGCCGCAGGAACCTATGCCTGGACAGTCGCTGATGCCATAGGAACAAACTTAAAGATAAGAATCACTGACGCAACAGATGCTACAGTATTAAGTGTCTCTACCGCGGCATTTACCGTCAAAGGCTCTTTAACGCTTACCGCTCCCAACGGCGGTGAGACCTGGGTAGTAGGGAGCAGCCACAACATCATCTGGGCCAAGACCGGAACAATCGCTACGGTAAAACTTGAATACTCCACCAATGCTTTTGCTGATGAGCTGCAGACAGTGGTTATCACCGCCTCAACTGACGCCACCGGGACTCCTCCGCTAAGTTATGCTTACTCTTGGACTATTCCCGATACCATATCCTCAACTGTAAAGGTAAGGATTACCAATAATGCCGATAGTTCTGTTACAGCAAAATCAGCCACGAATTTCAAGATCTCCGGTTCTTTTACTTTAACCGCTCCCAACGGCGCAGAGGCCTGGACAGTAGGCAAGCCTTACAGTATCACCTGGACGAAGTCCGGTTCCATTGCCAATGCCAAATTGGAATATTCCACCAATGGCGGTGCGACTTATCCTGACCTGATTGTTGCCTCAACACCTGCTGCCGGTTTAAGCTACTCCTGGACAATCCCCGATGCCATCGGCAGCCAGGTAAGAGTAAAAATCTCCGATGCAACAGACGCTACGGTATCCGCTGCATCAGCGGCTAACTTTACCATCCTGGGCGGGTTTACCGTAACCGCTCCCAACGGCGGTGAAGTCTGGGCAGTAGGTGAATCCAGGAATATCACCTGGACCACTGCCGGAACAGTTGCCAATGTAAAACTGGAATACTCAACTGACTCAGGCTTAACTTATCCGAATGTGATTATTCTTACAGCAGTCAATATGGGAACTTATTCCTGGACTGTCCCGGATAGTATAGCTACCAGCGCCCGGGTTAAGGTCTCCGACGTCGCGGATGCCAACGCCTTTGCCGCCTCAGCTGCCAATTTTAAAATTAGGGGCAGTTTGAATTTAACCTCACCTGCTGGCGGTGAAATCTGGATAGTAGGTTCGCCCCATAATATTACCTGGACTAAAGTCGGTTCCATTGCCAATGCCAAGCTGGAGTATTCTACCGACGGAGGTACGGCTTATCCTAATACTATTGTTGTCTCAACACCTGCTGCGGCAGGAACGTATGCCTGGACAATTCCTGATACCATCGGGACTAACCTGAAGGTAAGAATATCGGATGTTTCAGATGCCACGGTATTGAGCTCTTCTACTACGCCATTTAGCATTAAAGGTTCTTTAACCGTAACCAGCCCTAATGGAGGAGAGAACTGGGTAGTGGGGGGCAGCCACAACATCACCTGGACAAAAATAGGGACCATTGTAACAGTAAAATTAGAATACTCTACTAATGGCGGAGGAACTTATCCCAATGTAATTGCTCTTTCTGCGGATGCAACTTCGGGAACTCCTTACTCCTGGACAATCCCCGATACTATAAGTTCTTCAGTTAAAGTCAGGGTTACCAATAATGCGGATGCGACTGTTTTTGCCACATCTGCCGCTGATTTCAAGATTACCGGCAGTTTTACTTTGACCGCGCCCAACGGCGCAGAAAAATGGACGGTAGGCACAAGCCAGACAATCACCTGGACAAAAACAGGTTCTATTGCCAATGCCAAATTGGAATATTCTACCGACGGCGGGGCAACTTATCCTAATCTTATTGTTGCCTCAACTTTGGCGGCAAACCTGACTTATGACTGGACAATACCTGATGCTGTTGGTATCCAAGCCAGAGTAAGAATTTCAGATGTTTCAGATGCTGCAGTCCTTGCTGCCTCAGCAGCTAACTTTTCTATCTTGGGCGGATTTAACATAACCAGCCCCAACGGCGGCGAAGTCTGGACAGTGGGATCTTTGCAGGATATTACCTGGACTACTAGCGGAACTGTAGGAAATGTTAAATTGGAATACTCAACTGACGGCGGGGCGACTTATCCTAATTTGATAGCAGTATCAGTAACTAATACCGGCACATATTCCTGGACAATCCCCGACGTTATATCTACTACTCTTCGGGTCAAGGTTTCGGATGTAAATAATTCTAATGCCTTCAAAACCTCAAGCGCCAACTTTAAAATTCGCGGAGGATTAACCATAACTGCTCCTGTTGGCACAGAGTCTTGGATAGTGGGGATAGCGCATAACATCACCTGGGCCAAGACCGGGACTATTAACACGGTAAAATTAGAATATTCTACGGATGGGGGCGCAACATATCCCAACGTTATTGCAACTTTGGTAAATGCTGTTTCAGGCACGCCTTATTCCTGGACAGTTCCTGATAATCTCTCAACCATGGCCAGGGTAAAGATTACAAATGAAGCGGATTCTACGGTTTTTACTAATTCAGCTGCTAACTTTAGCATCAGAGGTTCTTTGGCCTTAACCGCGCCTAACGGCGCAGAAACCTGGGTGGTCGGTAATACTAGCAATATTACCTGGACTAAAGTCGGCTCTATTGCCAATGTCAAGATAGAATACTCCACCGACGGAGGATTAACTTATCCCAATCTTATTGTTGCTTCAACTCCGGCAGCAAGTTTAAGTTATGCCTGGACAGTTCCCGATAGTATCGGCACAGCCTTAAGGGTTAAGGTCACCGATATAACTAATTCTACCGTTTTTGTTACCTCTGCCGCAGACTTTGCCATCAAAGGGTCAGTTACTTTGACCAGCCCTTTCGGCGGTGAGACCTGGTATGTAGGCGAGAACAGGAACGTTACCTGGACAAGAACAGGTTCTTTTGTAAACGTAAAACTCGAATACTCCAAAAACGGATTTTCTGACGAACTTCAAACCGTATTAATAGCTGCTTCTACTCCAGCAGCCGCCTTGAGTTATGCCTGGACAGTTCCCGATGCTATCGGAACAAGCCTGAAGGTAAGAATTTCAGATGCAGCTGATTCAACAGTGGTATCTGTTTCTACCGGCGCATTCATTATTAAAGGTAAGCTTACCTTAACCTCGCCTATCGGTGCAGAGACCTGGATTGTAGGCCAGTCTCAGAATATTACCTGGACAAAAACAGGAACAGTTGCCAATGTAAAACTGGAATATTCAACTGACGCCGGAGTAACTTATCCTAACATAATTACTGTTTCTACCCCGGCAGTTACAGGAACATATGCCTGGACTATTCCCGATAGTATTGGAATTCAATTAAGAGTGAGGGTTACAGATGCCTCAGACGCTACTGTGTTTGCTGCATCTGCTGCCAACTTTACCATCAAAGGTTCGTTAACCATAACTGCTCCTGTCGGCGGAGAATCGTGGGTCGTAGGGACAGCACAAAATATAACCTGGAGCAGGACAGGTTCCATTGCTAATATAAAATTAGAATACTCCACAAATGGTTTTAGCGACGAATTGGCAACTGTAACTATTGTTGCCTCTACAGATGCCACAGGAACTCCTGCCGGTACTTATAAATATACCTGGACTATTCCCGATGCCATATCTTCTACAGTCAAGGTAAGGATTACTAATACTAGTGATGCCGCGGTTACAAGCAGATCGGCTACGAACTTTAAGATCACCGGCAGTTTTGCTTTAACCGCGCCTAACGGCGCAGAACAGTGGACAGTAGGCACAGTTCAGGCTATTACCTGGACTAAAGTCGGTTCAGTGGTCAATGCCAAATTAGAATATTCTACTAACGGAGGCGCCACTTATCCTAATATAATTATTGCTTCAACTCCTGCCGGGGGCTTAAGTTATTCCTGGACTATACCTGATGCTGTTTCTCCTGCCAGCAGGGTAAAAATTTCAGATGCCAGCGATGCCACGGTTTTTGCTGCTTCAGCCGCTGATTTTTCTATTCGCGGCGGCTTTACCATAACAGCACCGAACGGCGGGGAAGTCTGGATAGTGGGCGAGTCCAGGAATATTACCTGGACTACTGTTGGTTCGGTTGCCAATGTAAAATTGGAGTATTCCACCGACGGAGGCGTAACTTATCCGAATATAATTATTGCCTCCACTCTTAATGCAGGCATGTATGCCTGGACAGTGCCGGATGTAATTTCGGCGACATTAAAGATTAAAGTAAGCGATGTCAATAATGCCCAGGCGTTTGCTGTCTCGGCTAATAATTTTAAGATATGCGGGGCATTTGCCATTACCTCGCCCAATGGCGCAGAGCAATGGATAGTGGGGAACGCGCAAAATATTACCTGGAATACTACCGGAACAATCGGTAACATAAAATTAGAATATTCCACCAATGGTTTTGCCGATGAGCTGCAAACTGTTTTAATAGTTGCTTCTACTCCTAACGCAGGAACGTATTCCTGGACAATACCTGATGCAATCAGCAGCACAGTAAAGGCGCGCATTACTAATGTTGCTGATTCCACTGTTTTTAAGGCCTCGGCTGCAAATTTTACCATTAAGGGTTCGCTTACGGTTACTGCTCCTGTCGGCGGAGAAGTTTGGATAGTAGGTAATACGAATAACATTACCTGGGCAAAGACAGGTTCTATTGCCAATGTAAAATTAGAGTATTCCAGGAACGGATTTTTAGACGAACTCCAGACTGTGTTGATTGCCGCGTCTACACCCGCTGTTTCTTTAAGTTATGCCTGGACAGTGCCGGATGACATAGGCACAACTCTTAAAGTAAGAATCAGCGATGTTTCCAATGCTACAGTTACCAATATTTCCTCCGCCGACTTTGCAATAAAAGGTTCGTTAACTATAACGGTGCCTAACGGCGCAGAGATATGGAAAGTAGGGGAGAGCCGTAACATTACCTGGGCAAAGACAGGCACTATCGCCAACGTAAAATTGGAGTATTCCACTGACGCAGGCGCAACTTATCCCAATATTATTATTGCCTCAACTGATGCTACTCTCGGCACTTATGCCTGGACAGTTCCCGATGCTATCGGCACATCTGTGCGGGTCAAGATTACTAATGTAGCTGATGCGGCAGTCTTTAAGGCTTCGGCTGCCAACTTTGAAATCAAGGGTTCATTGACCATAACTTCGCCCAATGGCGGTGAGGTTTGGAAAGTAGAGAATACCCAGCCTATTACTTGGTCAAAAGCAGGAACTATTGCCAACGTAAAAATAGAGTATTCTACCGACGGAGGCGTAACTTATCCTAATACTATTATTCTATCTGCGCCGGCTGCGGCAGGAAGCTATTCTTGGTTAATTCCTGATGCTATTTCTAATACTGTTAGAATTAAAATTACAAGCACTTCCGATCCTGAGGTATCTGATATCTCAGACGCAAACTTTAAGATCTCTGGTTCCTTGGTATTGGTTTTTCCCAACGGAGGGGAATCCTGGGTAATTGCTTCGTCTCAAAATATTACCTGGGCAAAGACAGGTTCCATTGCCAGCGCGAAACTGGAGTATTCTACCGACAGCGGGCTGACTTATCCTAATCTTATTGTTGCTTCAGTGGATGCAACTTTAGGGGCATATGCCTGGACAGTGCCGGATGTACCTTCTACTACGGTACGCGTAAAAATTACCAACACCGCGGATGCTACTGTTTTTAATACTTCGGCTGCAAACTTTAGGATTCGCGGTTCATTTACCCTGACCTCACCTGTTGGCGGCGAAACCTGGATTGTCGGGCAGAGCCGCGATATCACCTGGACAAAAGCCGGTTCAATCGCCAATGCTAAATTAGAGTATTCCATTGACGGCGGTTCAACATATCCCAACCTCATTGCCTCAACCCCGGCAGCAAATTTGGTTTATGCCTGGACTATTCCGGATGCCATTGGCAGTGCGCTAAAAGTCAGGATTTCTGATGCTGCGGATTCGGCAGTATTTTCTAGTTCAGCGGCTAACTTTGCAATAAAAGGTTCGTTAACTATAGCGGTGCCTAACGGCGCAGAGATATGGAAAGTAGGGGAGAGCCGTAACATTACCTGGGCAAAGACAGGCACTATCGCCAACGTAAAATTGGAGTATTCCACTGACGCAGGCGCAACTTATCCCAATATTATTATTGCCTCAACTGATGCTACTCTCGGCACTTATGCCTGGACAGTTCCCGATGCTATCGGCACATCTGTGCGGGTCAAGATTACCAATATTTTAGATAGCACTGTTACAGCTGCATCAAACGCTAATTTTGAAATTAAAGGTTCTTTGTCTTTGACCGTGCCTGCCGGAGGAGAAATCTGGGCAGTGGGTTCTGTAAACAATATTACCTGGAACCGTACCGGTTCCATCGCCAACGTAAAAATAGAGTATTCCACCGACGGAGGCTTAAGTTACCTCAATACGATTATTCTTTCAACTCCGGCAGCAGCCGGCACGTACGCCTGGACAATACCTGATGCTATTGGCAGCCAGCTCAGGGTAAAGATTACCGATGTATCAGATACTACTGTTATAAGCGCATCAAACGCTAATTTTAAGATTACCGGTTCATTTACCATAACTTCACCTGTCGGAGCTGAGGTTTGGATTGTAGGCGCAAATCAGAATATAACCTGGACAAAGACAGGCTCTATTGCTAATGCTAAACTTGAGTATTCAACAGATGGAGGGGTTACTTATCCCCCAGGTAACCTTATCACTGTTTCTGTGCCGGCCAATTTAGGCAGTTACACCTGGGCAGTGCCGGATAATATATCTTCTACCGTCAAAGTAAAAATTTCCGATGTTGCCGATGCCACTGTTTTTTCTGCATCCGCCTCTAACTTTAAGATTGCCGGTTCATTTACTATGACCTCGCCGGTCGGCGGCGAGAAATGGCCTATCGGTTCAGCACAGGGGATTACCTGGACTAAGACGGGTTCTATTCTCAATGCGAAATTACAATATTCCACCGACGGAGGCGTTACATATCCTTATGTGATTATTGCTACGACGCCGGCAGCTAATTTAAGTTATTCCTGGACAATACCTAATAACCCTAGTACTACTTGCAGGGTTAAAATAACCGATATTACGGATTCTACTGTTTTTGCCGCATCAAGCGCTAATTTTAAAATAATGGGTTCTTTTACCCTGACCGCTCCCAATGGCGGCGAGGTTTGGGTGGTGGGAGAAACCCGCGATATTGTTTGGACTACCGTTGGTTCTATCGCCAATGTAAAATTAGAGTATTCCACCGACGGAGGCGCAACCTATCCGAATAGTATTATTGCTTCTACGCCGAATACGGGTTCGTATTCCTGGACAATACCTGATGCTATAGGGACAACTTTGCGCGTAAAAATTACGGATGTTTTAGACCCGGACGCAAAAATCAACTCTGCTGCTAATTTTAAAATCAGAGGCAGCCTTACCGTAGTTACTCCCAACGGCGGCGAAGCCTGGATAGTTGCCTCTTCCCAGAATATTGCCTGGACAAAATCCGGCTCAGTTGCCAATGTAAAAATAGAGTATTCTACCGACGGCGGCGCAACCTATCCTGTTGGAAATCTTATCGCAGCTTCAGTAAACGCTGCTACCGGGACTCCTTTTGCCTGGACTATTCCCGACGCTATTTCGACTACGGTTAAGGTAAAAATTACTAATACTACAGATGCCACTGTTTACGGCGAATCAAGCGGTAATTTTACCATCCGCGGCGGGTTCACTGTGACTTCTCCTAACGGTTCAGAAAAATGGACGGTTGGAGCATCAAAAACCATAACCTGGACGACCTTCGGAACCATAGCTAATGCCAGATTGGAGTATTCTACCGACGGAGGCGCAACATATCCAAATCTCATCGTTGCTTCAACGTCAAACACCGGTTCATATAATTGGATAGTGCCCAGCGCGATATCTTCAACCTGTAAAGTGCGGGTTTCAAATGCCGCAGACCCTGGCACTTTTGCCGTTTCGTCCGCAAATTTCAAAATAATGGGCGGCTTTAGCATAACTTTACCTGTTGGCGGAGAAGTATTCGTGGTCGGCTCAAGCCAGGCTATTACCTGGGCTACTGCCGGAACAGTTGCGAATGCAAAATTGGAGTATTCAACAGACGGCGGAGTTACTTACCCCAACGCGATAACTCTTTCTACGCCCAATACTAATTCTTATAACTGGGTTGTGCCTGACGCTATTTCCACCATTGTCAGGGTGAAAGTTTCTGATGCTTCCGACCCGGATGCCTTTGGCGCCTCAGCCGGTAATTTTAAAATAAGAGCCGGTTTTGCTTTAATCAGCCCTGCGGGCGGTGAGGCATGGATAGTAGCAAGCGCGCACGACATCGCCTGGACTACTTCTGGAACAGTCGCAAACGTAAAACTGGAATATTCTACAGATAGCGGCGTAACTTATCCTAATATAATTATTGCTTCAGTTGCTAACGCCGGAACTTACGCCTGGACAGTTCCCGATGCCATAACTACTGCTGCCAGGGTCAGGGTCTCTGATGTTAATGATTCTACGGCAAGCTCCTCATCCAGCACTAATTTTAAAATTCAAGGTTCTTTAACCCTGACTTCACCCGTCGGCGGCGAGGCCTGGGTAGTTAGTTCGATACATACAATTACCTGGAACCGGGTAGGTTCAATTGCCAATGTAAAACTGGAATATTCTACCGACGGCGGCGCGCTATATGCTCCTATTGTGGCTTCTACTGCTAATACCGGTAGTTATTCCTGGGCAGTCCCGGATAATATTTCCACGACCGTAAAAGTCCGCGTTACAGATACCAATGACGCAACCGTGAATAGCGCCTCAACTACAAATTTTAAGATTCAAGCAGGGTTTAGCGTAACTTCGCCTAATGGCGGACAGAACTGGCTGGTAGGCAGCAATCAAACGATTACTTGGGTAACTCAAGGAACGGCCGGTTTTGTAAAACTGGATTATTCCACCGACGGCGGCGCAACCTATCCTTCCACAATAACCACATCTACTGCCAACACCGGCACTTATTCCTGGACGGTTCCCGATAGCGTTTCAGGTTTTGTTCGTGTGCGCGTTATGCAGACTACTGATGCCACTGCTTACGGGACTTCCGCCGCTAATTTTAGAATCCGCACTACTTTTACTTTAACTTCGCCTACCGGAGGGCAACAGTGGTTAGTGGGGAATACTTATAATATTACCTGGACCGCAGTGGGTACGATTCCCAATGTCAAGCTTGAATATTCCCGCGACGGGTTCCTGACTGATAAGCAATTGATAAATGCTGCTGCTCCTGCCATAGGCGCCTATTCCTGGGTAATACCCGATGCGAT
This sequence comes from Candidatus Omnitrophota bacterium, assembly GCA_023247825.1. Lineage (GTDB taxonomy): Bacteria > Omnitrophota > Gorgyraeia > Gygaellales > Profunditerraquicolaceae > UBA6249. The sequence goes on along the minus strand of JAHFFR010000006.1, from coordinate 20,397 downwards.
TTCCAATACTGTCCGCGTGCGTGTTTCTGATCCCGATGATATCGGAGCTTACAAAGATTCCACTACTGACTTTAAGATTACTGCCAGATTTACCATAACTTCGCCTAATGGCGCAGAAAAATGGGATGTGGGAAGCACTCAAAATATTGCCTGGACCTGGTCAGGTGCCGTTCCCACTGCAAAAATAGAATATTCTACCAATGGCGGCGCAACTTATCCGAACGTAATCGCGGCAACTGCCAATACCGGCACTTACGCCTGGACCGTGCCGGATACAATCACTGCGGCATTCAGGGTGAGAGTTTCGGATTTGGCGGATTCTACTGCTTATGATATTTCTGATGCTGACGTGAAGATAAGGGCAAAATTCTCCGTAACTTCACCTAGCGGCGGTGAAATCTGGACGGTAAATGAAAGTAAGAATATTACCTGGACAACTATAGGCACAGTTGCCAATGTGCGTTTGGATTACTCTACCGACGGCGGCTCGACTTATCCCAATGTAATTACCCTTTCCGCAGCCAACGCCGGCACTTATTCCTGGACGGTTCCCGATGCCATTTCCACAACAGTAAAAGTAAGGGTAATGAGCACTACCGATACGGATGCTTTTGCTGTTTCAGGTGCCGATTTTAAGATTCGCGGAACTTTAGCAATAACTACTCCTAACGGCGGAGAATTGTGGAAAATCAACCAGTTGAACAATATTACCTGGGTGCGGACAGGTTCGATTGCCAATGTTAAAATTGAATATTCAACCAATAGCGGCGCAACTTATCCTAATCTGATTGTTGCTTCAACACCTGCTTCGACTTTAAATTATGCCTGGACTATCCCGGATGTCCCCACTCCTTCGGCTAGAATAATGATAACCGATGTTTCGGATAGCACCGTATTTACCTCATCTAGCGCTGATTTCCGTATCCAGGGATTTTTTACTGTTACTTCGCCTGTCGGCGGTGAAGCCTGGATAGTAGGGTCAACGCATCCTATTACCTGGACATGGGGTGGTACAATTCCTTTAGTAAAAATAACTTATTCCACCGACGGAGGCGTAACATTCCCGGATGTAATTAACGCCGCCGCACCCAATGGCGCAGGAGGAGGAGGGAGTTATTCTTATGCTTGGGCCGTGCCGGATACTCTTTCCCAGGCAGCACGGGTAAAGGTTGAGGATCCCAATGATGATACTGTTTATGGTATTTCTGCCGCGGATTTTAAGATTCGCGGTAATTTGGTCCTTACGGCCCCTAATGGCGGCGAGCGTTGGGTTGCTAATGAAAGCCATAATATAACCTGGACCAGGGCTGGAAGTATTGCCAATGTGAAATTGGAATACTCAACTGACTCAGGCCTAACTTATCCTAACGTAATCATTGCCTCGGCTCCTGCCGCACCATTAAGTTATGCCTGGACCATACCGGATGACCGTTCAACCACGGTTAGAGTGCGTGTTTCGGATGCCACAGACGCCACAGTTAATGCTGCATCTATCGCTGATTTTAAAATTGATTATTATACTATAACCTGGGTCCTTCGCGACCTTCTTACCAATGAGCAGTTAACCAACCTTTCTGTGATCGAGAAAGATACGGCCTCCTTGTCCATATTGAATTGGCAGGCAGCAGGGCAGACCTCGCCTATTGCGCATCAAACTAAATATGGGTTATGGACCGCTACCTGGTCCTGTTCGGGATACGGAGATAAAGCACAAAATTACGTAGCGAATTCCGACCAGACATTTACCTTATACATGGAAACTACTGTAATACATATCTGGCGCACTTATTCCGAGTTTACCTATAATACTACAGTTGACAGATTGGATGTGAGTTCCTGGTTAGAGAGAGACGGAAGCATGGTCCCCGGGGCAGCTTCAGTGCAAGTTGATATTTATGATGCTGGGGTTTTGATTAAAAGTTTAAATTCAAGTACTCCAACTGCAGCAGGGTTCTTTAATCTTAGTTGGACTTCTACCGGTTTAGCCGCGGGTAAAGTTTATACGACGGTTACACAGATCACCAATGCTTCCGGCGCAGTTTTTAGGACTCCCGGCTCTTTTGATATTACTACTCCTAAGCGTTTGGAAGAGATGCAGGCGAAAGTCAATTCTGTTTTGGATAAACCGATGTCTGAAGTGAATACCGAATTACAAACAACCCTGGCCGCGCAGACAAATATCATAAATACTAAAATGACCGAGCAGTCTACAATCATTACTACAAAAACCGATGAAATGAAGGCAGCGCTGGAGAGTTCATTGTCAAGTTTTGAAACGCGTTCAAATGAAGCTATTACAAAATTGCAGTCAGGAGCGGATATGGCGGTGGCGGCAGGCCAAACCCTTGAGGAGACTGCTAAAAAATATTCCTGGAAGGCTTCTGTTGCACCTGATCCGGCATTAACCGGTGATATGATAACTTTACAATGTCAGGGCCAGGCGGGGTTATCTCCAACGCTCAATATTTACAGTTGGGATAACAAGGCCATTATAAGGGATATAACTTTAAAAGAGGTTAGCCCCGGACTTTATACCTATGGATTCGAGGCAGATGGAAGATTTGCTCCCGGTAAGGCTTATACGTATACTGTTACTGAGCAGGTTACTTCAGGTATGGTTTCCGGTTCGGGTATGGTGGAAAGTATGGGTATAACTACAGTGGCCGGCCTTGCTGCCGCAGCGCCTGCGGCAGAACGCGCGGCCAAAGATGCATTGGAAGCGATTAAGGCGGTAGAGGCAGTCTTAGTTTCCGGGGATGGTATTAACATCGCCACCACCTTAAAGAGCCTTAAAGATTCAGTAGATGCGCTTCCCGCAACTTTTGCAAAAGAAGGCCCATCAGCAAAGGTAACTCAAGCAATAAATGAAATTTCCGACAGGGTAAAGAAATTGGGCGGGGATGAAGGCTATGATATGACGCAATTATTTGAAAAAGCCCTGACCTCATCGCCGACAGTTAAAGAGATCCGTTCAAAAACCGAAGAAATTAAGGGTGCGGTTGATGTTTTGCAGGAAGTAGTTGAAACAAAATTAGGCGGGGTAGACGCGCCTGTCCTTTCAACCACGCTTTATCCCGGGAGCGTGAGGTTCCGTATCGTAGCGCTGAATCCTTCAAAAACCAAGTCGCAGAAAATGGATATTAAGTATTATTTACCGCAGGAAGTAATGCCCAAGGATATTACGGATATGGCCGGTTTGGATTTAGAGTATGATTCCGAAAAATCCATCCACTATGTGTATAAACCCGAATTAGAACTTGCACCCGGCGAGATGCGCGTTTTTGAGGTGGAGGTGGAGGATATTTGGGTTGTTCCGCAAAATAAGATTTCAGATTTAAAGAGCCGTGTTGAGCAGATTGTCCTTAAACTGGAACAAACTCCTTATTATTCCAAGGCAAAGGAAATTGCCGACACCATATATCCTAAGCTGGATGGCATTCTAAGTTCCCAGTCCGATGATTCTTTAAGCAGGGAACGGCATATTGGAGTTTACCGTCAGAATCAGGATGTCCTCGGACAAGTCAAAGAAGATATTGCCAGAATGGAAAAGATCCTGGTTACCGCCGGCGGGCCGCCGTCTCCTGAGATGTTGTCTAAGACCAAGATCAAAGCAGAGGAACCCAATAAAACTATGACCTGGATTGTGATATTTATCATAATTATATTTATGGGGCTGTTGGGCAGCGTGCTTTTCTTCAGCTGGCACCGTCAGTCATGTATTAACAAAGAGGAACTTTTACAAGCTAAAAAATCCGCTTTTCCTGAGCCTGTATCCGGGCCTGAAAAAGAAAATGAGCCCGAGGGAAACAGTTCGTAATGTTATTAAATGTCTTAATCCTGGATCCAATCAAAGCCATTTTTGAGGGTAAGGCTAAAAGTGTTATTTTGCCTGGAGAGGAAGGCGTTTTTGAGATTTTACCGTTTCATAAACGGATTTTAAGCCGTTTAGTCGGCGGCACAATAGTCCTGGATGAGCGGGCTATCCCTATAAGAAGGGGGATTGTGAAGGCTGATCAGAATGCAGTTACGATCATCTTAGAGGAGAAATGAGCAGGAATATTGCTTTGGTGATAATCTTTGGTTTATGTGTCTTAGGCCCGTGCGCTGTTTTTGCGACGGGGAGCTTTGCGAGCATAAGCGCATTGGGCAGGAACCCGTCCAGCGCGCCTAAGATTTTTACCGCCTTGATAATCGGGTTGGTATTTGCGCAGTCTTTAGCGATTATCGCTATGTTAATTGTGTTCCAATTATTCGGTTCAGTTTGATTTAAAAAGAGATACAATGATTTTGGTGCTTCGGCTCGTAAGAAGCGTTAAAATTTTTTGCACCAAAATTTTAACGCACTCGTCGAAGTTTCGCTGGATAAAAGTTTAAGGTGCCCAAGGAGAATAAGATGCTAATGGCTTCATTGATCTTGTTTCAGGTTATCGTTTTTGCTGTTTTAATATTTATGTTACGCAAAATTATGACTCAAAATGTTATTTCCGCGACCAAGCATATTGATGAATTAAATCAGGATTACACAAAAAAAGATGAGGATATAAATCGGCGGCTTAAAGAAGTAAATCAGAAAGCCGAGCAGATTATAGGCCAGGCTCAGGAGGAAGCCGGGAAGATAAAGTCGCAATCTGCTAAAGAGATTGAGCAGGAGAAGGAAAGGATATTGAAACAAGCGCGTCTAAAGAGCGAAGAGATGGTGCAGCAGGCAGAGAAATCGGCTCACGCGCTTCTTTCTGAAATGGAAGCCCGCATTACCAAGGAAGCTGTTAATAAGGCGGCGGAGTTAATACATGATGTTTTACCTGAGAAATTCAAACAGATTGTCCACGCCGGATGGGTGGATGAGTTGATCGCCGATGAATTTAAACAATTGCATAATATAAATATTCCCGGAGGTATTTCTGAAATCCGGGTCTCTAGCGCGTTCCCTCTTACCGAAAGCCAGCGCCAAAGCCTTTTAAAGAGGCTTACCGAAGTGCTTGCCCGGCCGATTACCCTGAAAGAGGAGGCTGAGCCGCGCCTTGTGGCAGGGTTGCTTATTACCGTCGGCAGCCTCGTTTTTGACGGCAGCCTTAAAAATAAAATTATGGAGAAGGTGCGTTGATGCCAAGCGAGCAGGTATCGATAAAACCCGGAACCTCTTTTGAGATCCGCGAAGTAGGATATGTGCAATCGGTGCGTAAGTTTATCGTTATCGCTAAAGGTATGCCCAGTTGTATCAATGGCCAGATAGTTGAATTTGCCAGCGGCATACTCGGCTTGGTTATGGGGTTCACCGAGGAGAAGGTCCAGATACTGGTGTTGGGGGACCCTATCGGTATCCGCGCCGGAGATGAAGTTTATAACAAAGGAAAATCCCTTAACCTTCCGGTCGGAGAGGCGTTTGTCGGCCGCGTTGTCGACGCGCTTTGCCGTCCCTTGGACGGCCTTGGCCCGGTGGCATCCAGCGTTGAGCTTCCCGCTTTTATTGTCGCTCCCGGCGTTATGGATCGTCAGCCGGTTAATCAAACCCTTGAATCCGGCACGCTGATTATTGACGCGATTATCCCGCTTGCTAAAGGCCAGCGGCAGCTTTTGATTGGCGACCGCGTTACGGGAAAAACTTCTGTTGCCCTTGATGCTATTATTAATCAGAAGGGCAAAGGCGTTGTCTGTATCTATTGTTGTATCGGAAAGCCATATTCCAGCTTGATAAAAGTTATTGATGTCCTTCGCGAAAAAGAGGCTTTAGATTATGTGATTATTGTTTCCGGCGTGGCATCGGTATCGACGGGCGAGCAGTATCTGGCGCCTTATACCGCCTGTACCCTGGGCGAGTATTTTATGAACAGGGGCAAGGACGTCCTTTTAGTCGCTGATGATCTCACCAAGCACGCCTGGGTGTATCGGCAAATTTCACTGCTTCTTGAGCGCGCTCCCGGCCGCGAGGCCTATCCCGGGGATATCTTTTATTTGCATTCCCAGATGATGGAACGCGCCGGGCTCCTGAAACAGGAACTTGGCGGCGGCTCAATGACTTTCTTACCGATTGTAGAGATTTTGCAAGGCGACCTTACGGGTTATATCCCTACTAACCTTATTTCGATGACTGACGGGCAGCTTTATTTTTCCGTCGGGCTTTTCAATAAAGGCGTAAAACCCGCGATTGATTTCGGCCTTTCAGTCTCCCGTATCGGAAATAAGGCGCAGTGGCCGGCAATGAGGGCATTAAGCAAATCTTTACGCCTTGATTACCTGCAGTATAAAGAGCTTTTGCAAATGACCCAGTTGCGCACCGCGGGGCTTTCTAAGGATGCGCAGGGGCGCCTGCGGCGCGGCGAGGCGATTAGCCAGTTGATTGCCCAGGATAAAAACAGGCCGGTTTCCATTGCGGAGCAGATTATTTATCTATATTCTTTAAATCGGGGGATATTTGATACCCTTTCGACAGCGCAAATCCGCCAGTTTCGAAAAGATATTTTATCCTACGCCCAGGCGAATAAACCCGAGTTTTGCCAGAAGATACGCCAAGGTAAAGAGTTAAATGAAGAGTTAAAGGCAATGCTTGAAGAAATATTGACGGAGTATTTGAAGGAAGGTATTAAATAACGCTATGGGAACCATGACTGCTATTAGAAAGGACCTTGATTTTAACCGCGGATTGTCTTCGCTTATAGAGGTACTTAAGAATCTTGCGGTTTCGCAGTATCGGTCCCTTGAGCACCGGTTTAAGAGTTTTGATAAATTTAACAAGGCTATTGAGAGTTATTTCGAATTTGTTGATTTTGCGAAAGTTTCGCATCCGTTCATTTCGCCCGTAAATAAATCTCAGGCAGTTGTTGTGGTGACATCGGATGGCGGGCTCCTGGGCGGTTTAAACAGGCAGGTTGTTTCAGCGGGGATAGCGGAGCTGGAAAAAAATCCGGGCCAGCTGGTTGTAATTGGCCAGCGCGGGAAGATGTATGCCAGGGAAAAGGGGGTGCCATATGTAGCATTCTCCGGTATACATGATGAAGACCGCCAAAATCAGGCCCTGCAGTTAAGGGATTATTTATATGCCTGCGTATTGGAAGGTAAATTTGGGTTTCTAAAAGTGGTGTATCCTCGCCCGGTATCTTTTACGGTGCAGCGCGTTGAGATAGTATCTTTCCTGCCTTTTGTGCCGGATTTTCCCGTTGACCGGAAACCGGCCCTAAAGGATGCCCTTCGGGAAGGGGTTGCCGGAGGCGCGGCTAAAGATGTGATTTTTGAATCAAAACTCAGTGATATCGTGGAGTATCTTATTTATTTATGGATGGGCCAGAGGCTATTTGAAATTTTTGGCTTAAGCCGCCTGTCGGAATTCGCGGCGCGCTACGTGCACCTTGAGGATGGTTTGCGCCGGCTTAAGGAAACGGACGGCAAATTAAAATTACGGTATTTCCGGCTCAGGCATGAGATTATTGATCAAAGCATGAGAGAGCTTTTTAGTGCCCGCCTGTTATATAGTCAGTAATAAAGATAGGAATAGTTATGAAAAAAGAGAATACGAAGGGAAGAATTATCGCGGTACAGGGTCCGGTTGTGGATGTAAAGTTTCCTACTGCCGAAGATGTCCCCAATATTTATGCGATGCTTCTTACCCATACTATAGACGCAAGCGAAGTCTTTCTTGAGGTCGCCGAGCATTTACCGGGCAATGTCGCCCGGTGTATCTCGATTAATTCTACTACAAATATCCAGCGCGATACTGAAGCTGTTTTTTACGGCCCCTCTATACAGATTCCGACGGGAGACGGCCTCTATGGCCGCCTTATTAATATTGCCGGCCAGCCAATCGACCAGGGTGGGCCTATCGCGCATCATGAAAAGGCTTCTATCAGGAAGCCCGACATGGGCAGCAGTATGCGTATCAGCAAAAATAGCGATGAGCGCCGCAGTTTTGAAGTTATGGAGACCGGGATTAAGATTATTGATTTGCTTGCTCCGCTGGTTAAGGGAAGCAAGACCGGTATCCTGGGCGGAGCCGGATTAGGCAAGAGCGTTCTGACACTGGAGATCATTCAGCATATTGTTAAAAAATACCAGGGAAGCTGCGTTTTTGTGGGCATCGGTGAGCGTATCCGCGAAGGAAATGAGTTGTATTATGAATTAAAGAACCATGATGTCCTGTCAAAGACGATGATGGTTTTTGGCCAGATGAACGAGCCTCCGGGGGCGCGTTTTGCCGTCGCTATGACCGGAATTACGCTGGCCGAGTCTGTCCAGAAAAAAAATCAGGATGTGTTGATGTTTTGCGACAATATCTTCCGCTTTGTCCAAGCGGGCTCAGAGATTTCAACATTGCTTGGGCGCGTTCCTTCGGAAACAGGGTATCAGCCTACGCTGCTTTCCGAGGTAAGTGAGTTTCATGAGCGGATAAGGACGACTAAAGATTCGGGCGGTTCGATTACCTCCATTGAAGCGGTCTATGTGCCTGCGGATGACCTGACGGATCCCGCGGTTGTGGCGATCTTTAGCTTTTTAGATTCGGTATTGGTTCTTTCCCGCGAGCGCATACAACTCGGGCTGTATCCCGCGATTGACCCGCTTTTATCAAGTTCCTCAAACCTGGATGTTGATATCGTTGGGAAGCGGCATTTTGATATTGCCCAGGAGGTTATCAGGATATTCCAGCGTTACGAAGAGCTGCGCCGTATTGTTTTGGTTGTCGGTATCGACGAGCTTTCTTCAAGCGACCGGATCATTTATGAGCGCGCCAGAAAAATGCAGAATTTTCTTACCCAGCCTTTTTTTGTTGGAGAGGCCTACACCGGTAAGAAAGGGGTATATGTCACTATTGAGCAGACGCTTGACGGGTGCGAAAAGATTGTTTCCGGCAGAGCCGATAACAGGCCGGAAGAAGAGTTTTATCTGATTGGGGAGCTGAAATAAATGATCAGGAGTCAAAAGAAAATCGGTGAAATTTTAATTGAGCACGGCCTGATTACCGCCGAACAGCTTAAGTATGCGTTGGAGGAGCAGGCAAGGACAAATAAATTCTTAGGATCGATATTATTAAAAAAGGGGCAGCTGGACGAAAAGGATTTATTAGAGGCACTGTCCAGGCAGTTTGATATTCCGCTTATCAGCCTGAAAATTGAAAATATCAATTGGGATTTTGTGAAAAATTTTAGCGCGGCCTTGATTTTGGAGCATAGATGTTTTCCTATCTGCCAAGAAGAGGATTCAATAACTATTGCCGTAAACAATCCTTTAGATGTCTGGGCGATGAAAAAAGCGGAAGAAGAGGCGCAAGGTTTAGGGTTAAAATTGGCTTTGGTATGCGAAAAAGATATGGAAGAAGCTATCGGTGAATATAAACGCCGCATGCAAACGGATATTCTCAAGCCCCTTGAATAATTAATTAGCAAGATAAAATATGCTTAAAAAGATCGATTTACAGTTAGCCGAAGTTTTAGTAGAAAAAGAACTCGTTGCGCGAAAAGATATCGAAGAGCTTTTGAAAGAAGCGGATAGTTTGAGCCTTGACCTAAGGCAGGCTTTAGTCAAGCGCAGCCTGTTTTCCGAAGAGGATCTTTTGGGTTTCCTGGCGGAGAAATTAAAACTTAGTTATGTTAATTTAAAAGATTTATCAATTGATAAATCAGCCATTGATAAGGTTCCTTTAAAAGTAGCTACATATTATAAATTTATTCCTATAGCGATAAAAGGCAGGACGCTGATTATCGCTGTTTCCTATCCATTGGATATAAAGACGCAGGATGAGATAAGGACACAGCTAGGCATGGGAATAGAAATGGTGCTGGCTTGTTCCGATGATATCCTGGATAATTTAAAGAAGCATTATGGTTTCGCAGCTGATACTTTAGAGAAGATAAGTTCTCAAGGTGCTTTAGGGGGGGCTGTTTCCAGCCAAGGCGCGCCGCAGGAAGGATTGGAGGATATTGAAAAACAAGCCGCGGATGCCTCAGTAATAAAATTAGTAAATCAGATAATCCTGGAGGCATGGAGAAGGCGAGCCACAGACATACATATCGAGCCTTACAGGCAGGGTTTGTCCCTGCGTTACAGGATTGATGGCTTACTTTACGATGCTAATGTTCCCGGAGAAATAAAGAATTTTCTAAATGCCATAATTTCCCGCATCAAGATTATGTCAAACTTAAATATTGTTGAACGCCGGCTTCCTCAGGATGGAAGGGCAATAGTTAAAGTGCAGAATCAGGTATTGGATCTGCGTATATCAACCATACCCACGCCGTTTGGCGAGAGCCTGGTGATAAGAATCCTGCCGACCCAGATGCTTTTCAGCCTTGAGAAATTAGGCTTGGCAAAAGAAGAGTTACAGGTCTTTGAGGGATTAATTCAAAAACCACATGGCATAATTTTTGTTACCGGCCCGACTGGAAGCGGCAAGACTACCACACTTTATTCCTGTTTAACCAGGATTAATACCAAGGATCGTAAAATTATTACCATAGAAGATCCTATTGAGTATGAAATGTCGGGTATTACCCAGATACAGGTGATGCCGGAGATTGGCTTGGATTTTGCCCGAGGCCTGCGGAGTATCTTAAGGCATGATCCGGATGTTATAATGGTCGGAGAGGTAAGGGATTTCGAAACAGCAGAAACCGCTATCCGTGTTGCCTTGACCGGCCATCTGGTGTTTTCTTCGCTGCACACCAATGACGCTGCCAGCGGTATCACCCGCCTGCTTGATATCGGAGTAGAGCCGTATTTAATCGCCTCCAGCGTGGAGGCATTTATTGCCCAGCGTTTAATCCGGGTGGTTTGCCCCGTTTGCAAGGTTGAGGACAAAACGGCTCCTCTTGAGCTAAAGGAATTAATTGCTAAAGATCTGGGAATGGAAGCAGCGGATGTTAAGATATTCCACGGTAAAGGCTGCTCAAGCTGTAATTCTACGGGTTTTTTCGGCAGGACAGCAATATATGAGATCCTTTTAGTCGATGAATTAATCAAGGATTTGATTTTAAAGAAGGCGTCTTCGGATCAAATAAAGAGGGTGTCTTTGTCAAGAGGGATGCGTACCCTCAGGCAGCATGGCTGGAGAAAGGTTGTTGCCGGAATAACTACATTCGAAGAGGTAGTCAGGGTAACTTCCGCTCCGCAGGATATCCGGGAAGAGAAGGAAACACGATCATTAAATATTAATTATCCAAGGAAAGAAAATGCCGAAGCCAATCAGGATGAATCGAATAAAAGGGTTTATAGGCGTTTAAATAACAGGGTTAATTTACGTTATAAGATTTTTGAGATAGAGGATGAGTTGATTAAGCGGGGGCATGCTTCCGAAGATCTTAGCGCTACGAAAAATATTTCCGCCGGCGGTTTACTTTTTGCGGCGCAGGAAAAAATATCCGTTGGTTCAATCCTGGAGTTAAGGATGGAGTTAGTTAATACGGAAGCCCCGATTGAATGTTTAGCAAGAGTTATAAGGGTTGAGGAGTTAAAAAAGGAAAGCAAATATGACATTGCGGTTTGTTTTTTGGATTTAACAGGCGCGCAGAGGCTGAAGTTGGATAAATTTGTTGAGCAGGAATTGGAGCTCGTTTAAATTATATGGCAAATTATAATTACCGCGCGAAAAAAGGCCTTAATGAAATAGTCAGCGGCAGCGTTGAGGCGCACTCTGAAGAAGAGGCCATAGAAAAAATCAACGCTTTAGGTTATCTTCCTATGCGCCTGGAGGAGTCTAATAATACTCAGGAATCTATAAGCCCTGTTCTCGGCAGGCCAAGAGGCAGGATCAGGGGGAGCGAAATTACTGTTTTAAGCCGCCAGCTTTCCAGCCTCTTAAAATCCGGCGTTCCTATATTAAACGCGATTAATATAATCAGGGAACAGTCGGAGAATCAGGGCTTAAAATTTATTCTCTCTAATATTTACAATTCCGTTAAAAACGGAGGGACTTTTTCTTCTTCTCTCCAAGCTTACCCGAATGATTTTCCTCCTCTTTACATTGCGATGGTGCGTACCGGAGAAAATAGCGGAGCCTTGGCAGGGGCCCTTTTAAGAATAGCGGATTATCGCGCTAAACAGGAAGAGATGCTTTCGCGTTTTCGGATGGCCATGGCTTATCCTGCGCTTATGGCAATTGTTGGTATTGCTACGGTAGTTTTCATGCTTACTTTTGTGATGCCCCGCCTTATGGGAATATTTTCCAACTTGGGGCAGAATTTGCCGCTGCCCACTCAAATTCTGTTATTTATAAGCCAAGGTTTACGGCATTGGTGGCTTGCGATATCTCTGTTGCTTACGGCCATAATTTTATTTATTAAACGGCAATTAAAAACAAAAATCGGCAAGGTTTATTGGAGTATTTTAAAACTACGTATTCCTATTTTTGGTAAATTTACTCTTAAGGCCGATCTTGCTTGTTTTAGCCGGACACTGGAGTTGCTTATTAAAAGCGGGCTGCCGATATTAAAGGCCCTTGAGATAGCCATACAGGTATTAGGAAATGAGGTCATTAAAGAAAAATTAGCCAAGAGCCTTCAGGCATTAGAGCAGGGCGGTTCTTTTGGCAGGAGCATGAAAGATTCTAAACTGCTGCCTCTTTTTATGGTTAATTTGATCAGCGTAGGGGAGGAATCGGGAAATCTTGCCGACGCCCTGGCAGAGGTGGCGGATGCTTATGAACGCGATACCGATGAGATGATAAGAATAATGAGCAGTTTGCTTGAACCCTTAATGATCCTGGGCATGGGTTTAATTGTGGGATTTATTGTGGTGGCGATGCTTTTGCCGGTATTTGAGATAAATGTGATGGCTAGATAAGGCGGGCACGCAGTTAATGTAATTATATGGAGGCAACGATGAAACAGGCTCAGAGGAAAGAAAATAGAAAAAGAAAAGGATTAAAAGGGTTTACGCTTATTGAACTTATGCTTGTGGTTATAATTATCGGGGCATTAGTGGCAATGGTAATGCCAAGGCTTACCGGCAGAGGGGAGCAGGCTCGTGAGGCTGCCGCTAGAGCCGATATCAGTGCCAATATCGCGACAGGTTTAAAACTTTATGAATTGGATAATGGAAGTTTCCCCAGCACGCAAGAAGGCTTAAACGCCTTGTTAACCAATTCAGCTTCTGCGAAAAACTGGAAGGGGCCATACCTGGAAAAGAAGCCAACAGATCCCTGGGGGAGGGAATATAAATATAAATGCCCCGGAGAACACAGGACGGCCGATTATGATCTGTATTCTTTAGGCAAAGATGGAGTAGACAGCGCCGATGATGTTACGAACTGGCAATAAGGGTTTTACCCTTCTGGAGGTAATGCTTACAACGGCGGTCATGTCATTAGGGGCGGCATTAATATACCAATCTTTTTTTATCTCCCTGGATTCTTTTAATTATTCCGAGACTGTTTTAAACACAATCCCCTGGATGGATGAGAAAATCTGGGCTGCCCAGGATAATTTAAGCCATTTTGGTCCTGCGGCTGTGCTGGAAACAGGAGGCGAGTTAAAAAATAACAGCGGCAAAAATATTATATGGAATTTATCGTATAATCCCACAGGCGGGATAGGTAATTTATACCAGATAGATTTAAAGCTTTCCTGGCCGCAGGATAATAGAAGAATAGAACTATCAAGATCGGCATATGCTATTTACCCGGAGAAATAAAAAAGGTATCACCTTTATTGAATTGCTTATCGTAACAGCAATATTAGGGGTAGTTTCATTAGCCATATACGCGGTTTTCAATAACGGGCTTAAGGTGTGGGAAAAGATAAATAAGCCTTTGGCTGAAGAGGATATAAATATTTTTTTCGAAAAGTGGGCCGGTGATTTAAGAAACTGTCTAAAGTCAAGCGGCATAGTTTTTGCAGGCGATGGAAACAGGCTTGCGGTTCCTACACTGGTTAATAGCGCAGGTTTGAACAAAAAAACCATAGGTAGCGCGGTATATTCATATGACGAGCAGGCCAAGGTGTTGAACCGGCAAGAGCGCGACATAAGCCAGATATATAATAAAGAAGAAGGCAGGCCCGCGCAAGTTTTAAAGAACATTGGTTTTTTAAAATTCGATTATTATTATTACGACGCAGAAAAAAAAGCATATCTTTGGAAAGATGAATGTTCAAGCAGCTTGATGCCCCTGGCGGTAAGGGTAGAACTAGGTTATGATGATCAGTCCAAAAATGGCAAGTTCACTAAAATTGTCAATATCCCGATCAGCGCTTGACCGTAAGGGGGGCATATTAATAATCGCGCTTTGGTCGCTTTGCCTTTTGTCGACATTTGCGGTCATCCTGGGTTACCGGGTGAGGCAGGAGCTGGTTTTAGTTAACCGGCTTAATGAGAAAGGCAAACTGCGCTTTGTTGCTGAGGCAGGGGCAAAAAGAGGGATTATGGAGCTAATAAAAGAACAGGCCAAAACTTATGATTCTTTAAATGATTCCTGGAGTAATAATATCAACGTTTTCAAAGATATTAATCTGGGGGATGCAGAATTTACTGTTTCCTATGATTATATGAATAAAAAATCAGGTTCTCTGGAGACACGCTATGGTCTTGTTGATGAAGAAAGAAAAATAAATATAAATAAAGCGGATGCCAAAGTCCTGGAGCGCCTTTTTAAAATTATTCTTTCCTGCGAAGATACCCAGGCCCAGGAATTAGCAGCAAGTATTATTGACTGGAGGGATAATGACAGCCAGCTATCCATACCGTCTGGCAGCGCGGAAGACCCTTATTATAACAGCCTCTCATTTCCTTATAGCGCCAAGAATTCAGATATCGAAGTTTTAGATGAACTGCTTTTGATTAAGGGTATTGATGATAAAATTTTTGAAAAAATAAAAGAGTATGTTACTATTTATGGTGACGGAAAGGTTAATGTTAATACCGCTTCGCCGGAGGCCCTTCTTGCGCTGGGGTTTGATGAGGAGATCGCAGATAAAATTATTTTATACCGCATGGGGGAAGATGGTGTTGAAGGGACATTTGATGATAATATTTTTACTATCGACGCTGAGATAGTGCCTAAATTAAGCCAGGCTTACCGGCTTAGCCCTTCCCAGATAGGGCAGCTTACAGCAATAACAGAGCAATCCTTATCTGTTGGATCCAGGAACTTCATGGTCAGGTTAATAGCAAAATCAAGAGGGAAAAACTCTATGGCGTTAAACTGTGTAGTTAACCGCGACGGCAAGGTTCTTTATTGGCGGGAAGATTAAACAAATGTTTAAATTGAATATTAATAAATTAAACCTGTTTTCGGGATTAGCTAACCGGGAATTTGCCGGCGTTAATTTCAGCGGGAATAATTTAAAAATTTCTCATATTAGAAAATTCCCTAACAGGAAAGAAGTAGTTAATCTTTTAAATTTCGATATCACCGGCTTAAGCGATATAGATATATCAAAAACAATACAGACTTTTATCGGCGGGCTTAAGGGTAAAAAAGTTGATATTATTGACATCATACCGGCACATCTGGTAATTACTAAAAATATCGAAATTCCTTCCATAGACCATCGTGAGATAAGAGAAATCCTAAACTTACAGGCAGGCAGGCATACTCCATATTCACGCGATGAGATAATTGTGGATTATGTTGAAATAGGGACATACAAACATAGCTATACAAAGGTGCTGTTAGTAATCGTGGCGCGCAGTGTGATAAAGCGGCACTATGAGATATTAGGCAGGGCCGGTTTTAAAGTGAATAAAGTAATCTTTGCCCCTGAAGGCCTGGCTTTGGCAGTTTCTAAGATCCTAAAATTAGAGGCAGAGAATGCCCCGATTAATATAGCGCATATCGATGAGAGCTTCACAGATTTTAGCATCATTCTAAAAAACAAGGTTGTGTTTATCAGGTCCATTCCTATCGGTACGCTGCAATTAAAAAACGAAAGGGAAATCTACCAGAAAAAATTTGTCGAAGAATTCAAGCGGTCGCTGGAAGCCTATCTGAGCGAAGATATCGCAAAAAGCCCCAATAAACTGATCTTAATCGGGGCAGAAGAAGAATTAAAGGGAATAGAGGGGTTTTTAAGCAATACCCTGCATTTACCTATAAAATCCCTCCCATACCTTAGTAATATTAATATTTCAGAGTTGGCCTGGGGGACAATATCCAAGGCAAAGCAGGTATCTTTTTCTGATGTCTTGGCGCCTATTCTTAATTGCGACGAAATGAAAATCGATCTTGCTTCTGAAGAGGCAAGGGTCAGAAGGTCTATCGAAGAGAGAGGCCGAGATTTAATTAAGACAGGGGTTTTTATTCTTACTATTTTTGTTTCTATCTTTTTTATATTAGTAAGTAAAATCTATTTTAAAGGCGCTCAATTAAATAAGCTCAACAGTAAATATTCTTCACTAAACCAGGAAGCGCAAAAATTAGAAAAAGATTTTTTAAAAATCGGGTTGATCAAGAATTATCTGTCCGGCCGCGGGTATCCTTTAGAGGTGCTCACTGAATTATATAATACTGTCCCTGAAGATATAGAGCTCAGTGAGATCCGCTATGATGAAGAAAAATTCTCTGTCAAGGGTAGCGCAGAGGTGATGTCCTCCGTTTTTTCTTTTGTCGATAAAATGGAAAAATCAAAATATTTTAAAGATGTTAAAACTAAGTACACTTCGAAGCGCAAAGACGGCCAAAGGGACCTGACGGATTTTGAAATTACATCATTGATCAAAAGGGGAGCGGATTAATGAAGGCTTCAATGATACAGGCATTTTATGCGTTCGTAGGCCGCCTGTCAAAGAAAGAAAAGGCGGTTCTTTATGTTGCTATCTTTCTGGTTTCATTGACGGCGCTTGACCGTTTAATAATATCCCCAATATTCTCCAAGGTCGGGTCTTTAAACAAGGAGATTCGCCAGAAGGAAGCCGAGGTCAAAAAGAATTTACGGTTACTGGCTCAGAAAGACAGGATACTGGCCGAAAACGCTAAATACGGGTCTTTCCTGGCCAATCCCAGTAACAATGAAGATGAGCAAATAACATCGGTCTTAAAAGAGATCGAGGGCTTGGCAAATAAAAGTTCGGTTTACCTTGTGGATATGAAACCCGGCAATGCCAAAGATTCCGGCGCCTCGAAGAAGATCTTGGTAAACTTGAATTGCGAAGCTCAAATGGAGCAAATCGTTGATTTCATATATAGCATAGAGAATTCGAGCAGCCTGCTTTCTATCGGGAAATATCAGCTGGCTCCTAAATCAAAAGAATCAAGCGTAGTTAAATGCAGCATATCGGTATATAAAGTAACTGATTTATAATCAAGTTTTAGGCGGATAGAGAAAGAACAGGTTTAGGGAAAGGAAAGAGAAATGAAAAAAATAATTTTATTTGTTTT
This sequence comes from Candidatus Omnitrophota bacterium, assembly GCA_023247825.1. Lineage (GTDB taxonomy): Bacteria > Omnitrophota > Gorgyraeia > Gygaellales > Profunditerraquicolaceae > UBA6249. Next base: position 3,104 of record JAHFFR010000006.1, on the reverse strand, counting down.
GATTCCGGTCTTGGCTTTGAATTACGCCATTGCCGCTTCAGGGCCGACGATTATGGATATGCGTAATGAAATTTTCAGTAATTCTCAAGAGATAAAGTCGCATTTAAAAGACTCCAAAGACCCGATTCTATTAAATAGCATGTGGGATTCCAGTATCATGGCGGTATCGCAGCTTGATGCTTACTTCTATATCGTCGGGATATTTAATACCATAAAAGAAAAAGATTTAAGCGACGCTTCATTCAATTATCTCGTTGATTGGTTGAATCAAATGAAAAATACGAATGAATTAAACATAAAAAGCTTAAATACGGCGGAATCAACATCCGCGCCGGAAACTAAAATTTATATATTGAAATTAAAAAGTAATTTTGATGAATTAAATCGCCGTATAGTTAAAGAATTACAAAGGGTTTTGCAGTTTCAGGTATCTACCGCAAAGAAAACAGCCAAATAACCTCCCGTTTTAGCCCCGCGTATTTTATTTGCTAAAATTGCCTCTTTTTGCTATAATTAATCCCTCACAAGACAGAGGGGGTTTGCCGATGATTGCTCGTTACAGCCTTAGTAAAATGAATAGTATCTGGCAGGAGGAGTTTAAGTTTAAGACCATGCTTGCCATTGAGATACTTGTGCTTGAGGCTTACGCCGCCAAAAAGATCGTCCCTGCGCAAGCAGTAAAGCGCATCAAGCAAAAAGCCGGATTCAACCTTGCAGAAATCCGGAAAATCGAAGAGAAAACACAACATGATGTTGTGGCTTTTGTTTCCAATGTGGCCCAATATATAGGAAAAGATGCCCAATATCTGCACATGGGCTTAACTTCTTCCGACATCCTGGATACTACTCTGGGCGTCCAATTAAAAAACGCCTCCGGCATACTGATCGAAGATTTAGAAAAATTACTAAAAGTTTTGGCGAAAAAAGCCGGGGATTATAAAGACACGGTTTGTATCGGCCGTACGCATGGCGTGCATGCTGAGCCTACTACCTTTGGCTTAAAACTTGCGCTTTGGTTTGATGAAACTAAACGTAATTTGTCCCGGCTTAAGCAGGCCAAAGACGGAGCCTGCTTAGGAAAGCTCTCCGGAGCAGTAGGCACATACTCTAATATCGAGCCGTATGCGGAGGATTATGTCTGTAAAAAGCTCGGGCTAAAGCCGGTGAATATTGCAACACAGGTAATACAGCGGGATGTACATGCACAATATATGGCGACTCTTGCGGTAATCGGGGCGTCTTTAGAAAAATTTGCCACTGAAATCAGGCATTTGCAGAGGACAGAGGTTTTGGAGGTTGAGGAGCCGTTTGGCAAGGGCCAGAAGGGTTCAAGCGCCATGCCGCATAAGCGCAATCCGGTAATCTGCGAGCGCATCTGCGGCTTATCCCGCCTCTTGCGCGCAAATGCCCAGGCGGCTTTAGAGAATGTGGCGCTTTGGCATGAGCGGGATATCAGCCATTCTTCGGTTGAGCGTGTAATTTTTCCTGATTCTACGCTGGCCCTGGATTATATGCTTAACAAAACCGTCGAAGTAATTTCCGGTATGAAAGTTTATCCGGATAATATGCTGGCGAATTTAGCTAAGACGCGCGGCCTGATTTTTTCACAGCGGGTTTTAATTGCTTTGATGAATAAAGGATTGGCAAGGCCAAAGGCCTATGATTTAGTGCAGAAGGCAGCGATGCAGACCTGGAAGGGCGCGGGTGATTTTAAAGGCAATCTCCTCCGGCTTCCCGAGGCAGCTAAATATTTAAACGCGAAAGAACTGGATAAGATTTTTGACTTGGATTTTTACCTGCGTAACGTAAATAAAATTTTTGCGAAGGTCGGACTATAATTTAACCCGCCTTTTTTTAAGCTTCGTTAATAAATATGCAGTACAAAATCGAAGTAGTGGATAAACCCGGTATTTTTGACGCTGTCGGTACTGGTGTAGCCAGGGATATTTTTGACCTTGGGATAGGCGGCGTAAAAGAGGTTAAGTTTATCCAGGTTTATACCTTAGAGGGTGATTTAGCAAACGGCCAAGTTATAAATATCTGCGAAGAACTCCTGACGGATAAAGTCGCGCAGGATTATAAAATTTTATCCGGACACCCGGCCTTATCGGATAGGCCGGTGTGCGCCTCTGCGCAACATATTGTAGAGGTAGCTTATAACCCCGGAGTAATGGACCCGGTTGAGGCATCGGTCTTAAAAGGCATCCAGGATTTAGGGATCACTACAGTGGATTCGGTTAAGACCGCAAAAAAATATATTATTTTTGGAAAACTTTCGCCTCCTCAGTTAAAAACCATCTCGGGAAAACTTCTTTACAATAAACTTATCCAGCATGTAGTTAGCTCTTATCTAGCCGAAGGGGATATAAAGCATTTGCCCGGATACCGTTTTAATCTTGTTACGGTAGATTTGCTTCAAGCAACCAAGGCAAAGCTTTTGGAAATAAGTAAACGCGGCCAGCTGTTCTTAAATCTGGATGAAATGCGCTGTATCCGGGATTATTTTCGCGCGATCAAGCGTAATCCCACTGACTGCGAATTGGAGACAATTGCCCAAACCTGGTCCGAGCATTGTTACCACAAGACCTTCCGCGGAAATATTACCTATAAAGAAAATAAAGCCGCTCCTAAATTGGGCAACAGGTCCATCAAGAATTTACTTAAAAGCACGGTTATGAAAGTAACCGGGGAATTGAATAAGAGCTGGTGCGTTTCTGTCTTTAAGGATAATTCCGGGGTAATCAAGTTTGATGAGAAAAATAATATTTGTTTTAAGGTTGAAACGCATAATCACCCTTCGGCCTTAGAGCCGTTTGGCGGGGCAAATACCGGTATCGGCGGAGTAATCCGCGATTCTATGGGCACCGGGCTTGGGGCAAAGCCGATCTTAAACAGCGATATTTTTTGTTTCGCGCCGCCGGATTTGGCGTTTAATAAAGTTCCGGCCGGCTCGTTGCATCCTAAGCGGGTAATGAAAGGCGTGGTCAGCGGGGTGCGCGACTATGGAAATAAAATGGGCATTCCTACGGTAAATGGCGCAATATTATTCCATGAGCATTTTGCGGGAAACCCTCTGGTTTATTGCGGCACAGTAGGGATTATCC
>JAHFFR010000005.1:31539-53222 GCA_023247825.1 Candidatus Omnitrophota bacterium | reverse complement strand
GGATGAATAACTACCCAAGGAAGATATTAGGCTATAAGACAGCGAATCAGGTAGCACAAGAGAACTTACAAAAAAACAGAAAGAGCTTTGAATTTGTCGCACTTTGAGTTACAATTCACAACTATTAAAAAAAGTCAAAAAAAATCTTGACAAACCCGCCAACTTAGTATAAACTTCTTTACTTACACAAATTCTAGTATTATAAAGACTTTTAACTCAAGTATTTTGTTGCCAGAGAGAGAAATTTGAATAATTTCTTAAGGGTTAGATTTTTTTTGCTCAAAGGCTTTACCAACAAAGCGGGCTCATTTCTGCTGGAGTAGCTCAGTTGGCAGAGCACGTCCTTGGTAAGGACGGGGTCACGAGTTCAATTCTCGTCTCCAGCTTACTAAAAAATTATGCGCGAAATTATAACTTTAGAATGTACGGTTTGTAAAAATAGAAATTATACGACGGATAAAAACAAAAAGTTGCATCAGGATAGGCTTGAGCTTAGTAAGTTCTGCAACAGTTGTCATAAGCATACCCCGCATAAGGAAATTAAATAATTGCTTAGGGGCGTCGGTTAATGGCAAACCAACGGTCTCCAAAACCGTGACTGCAGGTTCAAGTCCTGCCGCTCCTGTAGTCTTGGGGATTAGAAAAGATATTTTATAAACTATGAATATTTTGGCAAAACCGGTAAATTTTTTAAATGAAGTAAGAAGCGAATTAAGCAAGGTTGCCTGGTCAACAAGAAATGAATTAATGGCTTCAACTGTTCTTGTAATTACGATTACGGCAATTATGACAATTTTTATCGGGATAGTGGACCTGGGGTTATCCAGGTTCTTAAGCGTGGTTTTTAAATGAAAAATTGGTACGTTGTCCATACGCAAACCGGAATAGAAGAAAAAGTAAAAGCCTCTTTAGAAAAGAAGATTCTGGCTAAAGGCATTCAGGATTTAATTTCCAGCGTAATTATCCCTACTGAGCAGGTTTCTGAAGTGCGTTCCGGAAAAAAGAAAATTACGCAGAGAAAGTTTTTCCCCGGGTATTTGTTGATCCAGATGGAATTAAGCGAAGAAACATATTTATTTGTCAAGAATTCTCCCGGAGTTACCGGTTTTATCGGATTAGGCAGGAAGCCCGTTGCGCTCCCCCAGGAAGAAGTAGACAATATCCTTAAGCGTACCAAGGAAACCGCGGCCAAACCCTCGCCTAAGATAGTTTTCGAAAAAGGCGAACAAGTCAGGGTTAATGAAGGGCCATTCTTAAATTTTAACGGTACGATTGAAGAGGTTTACCCTGAAAAAGGAAAGATCAAAGTAAGTGTTTCTATCTTTGGCCGCTCTACTCCGGTTGAATTAGAGTATTGGCAGGTTGAGAAAGTTTAGCTATGGCAAAGCCGATTAAAGCACAGATCAAATTACATGTTCCCGCAGCACAGGCAAATCCGGCGCCTCCTGTCGGCCCGGCATTAGGCCAGCACGGCGTCAACATCATGCAGTTCTGCAAACAGTTTAATGACCAGACTAAGGGCAGAGACGGTTTAATTTTACCGGTAATTATCAGCGTTTATGAGGACAGGAGCTTTACCTTTATTATTAAGAGTCCTCCATCTTCTATTTTACTGAAAAGGGCGGCAAATTTGGCAAAGGCATCAGGCACCAGCGGTAAAGAAACTATTGGCAAGGTAACCAAAAAGCAGGTCTTGGAGATCGCAAAACTTAAACTCCCGGATCTTAATACTGATAGCATGGAGCAGGCAATAAAGAGTATTGAAGGAACTGCCCGCAGTATGGGCATTGCGATTGAAGGATAAAGATGAAAAGCATAAGTAAAAGATATAAGGAATCAGCCAAGCAGGTAGAGCAAAATAAATTTTATCAGTTAAAAGAGGCGGTCGCTATATTAAAAAAGATGCCTAAACCAAAATTTGACGGCTCAGTTGACCTGCATTTTAATCTAAGCGTGGATACTAAAAAGAGCGACCAGATGATACGTGGAACGGTCGTGCTTCCGCATGGAACCGGCAAAAAGGTGCGGGTCGCGGTATTCTGTAAAGGAGAGCATGAACGCCAGGCGAAAGAGGCAAAGGCGGATTATGTCGGAGCTAATGATTTAATGGATAAAGTTGCCGCCGGATTTCTTGATTTTGACTGTGCTATAGCTACTCCTGAAATGATGAAAGATTTAAGTAAGCTGGGCAAGGTATTAGGCCCGCGTGGGTTAATGCCCAGCCCTAAAACCGGCACAGTTACTAATGATATCGCAAAAGCCATCGAAGATGTAAGAAAGGGAAAAGTTGAATTCCGCGTGGATAAGCAGGGCGGGATGCATTTGTCAGTAGGCAAGATTTCTTTCGATGAAAATCAGATAAATGACAATGCTTCCAAGGTAATCGAAGCAGTTAATGAATCCAGGCCGGCTTCGGTAAAAGGCAAATTCGTAAAAAGTTTAAGTATAACTGCTTCCATGAACCCGGGATTAAGGATCGTCTGCTAAGATGAAAAAAATAGGATTATTAGTTAAAGAAACATCGGAAAACCGCATAAAAGAAAGTTTTAAATCTTCCAAAGGTTTGATTATCATAAAATATTCCGGAGTCGCCAGCCCTGATATGAGTTCTTTGAGAAAGACGCTCAAAGGCGCGCGAGCCGACCTTTTTGTTGTTAAAAATAGTATCGCAAGAAGGGCAATGAAGGGATTGGGCCTGGATAATTTAATTAAGTCTATCGAAACTCCCTGCGGGATGATCTTTTTTAAAGATGAGCCGGTTGACACCTCTAAGATATTATGTGCATTCCGTAAAGAACACGAGAAACTCGTTTTAGAGGGCGGTTTATTACAGGATAAATTATTAACTTTAAAAGATATAGAAATTATGAGCAAGCTTCCTTCAAAGGAAATGCTTAGGGCCCAGGTTGTTGTCGCGTTAAATGCCCCAATTTCAAAATTAGTGATTGTTTTAAATCAGACATTAAAGAAATTCGTGTATTGTTTGGATCAGATTAAACAAAAAAAATCAAATTAACAATAGGAGGAAGAAATGGCAACTGCGAAATTGGAAGATTTAATTAAGTCTATTGAGACGATGAGCGTGCTTGAGCTCTCTGACCTGGTTAAAGCTTTGGAGGAAAAATTTGGTGTGAGCGCTAACGTTGCGATGGCTGCTGCACCCAGCGCTGCCGGAGCTGCCGGAGCTGCACCTGCTGCTGAAGAGAAAAGCGTTTTTACCGTTGTGCTGACTAACGCCGGTGCAAATAAAATTGCAGTAATTAAGGAAGTGCGCACCATTACGGCTCTTGGTTTGAAAGAAGCCAAAGATTTAGTAGACGCTGCTCCCAAGCCGATTAAAGAAGGCGTAAACAAAGAAGAAGCTGCTGAGATGAAGAAAAAGCTGGAAGCAGCTGGCGCAACCGTAGAATTAAAGTAAGTTTAAGTAATAGTAAGTAAATCAATTTAAATAGGCCGGTGTTTATCCGTAATAACTATGATTAAACGGAAGAATTTTGCTAAGATAAAAGAAGTTTACGATTTACCCAATCTTTTGGATGTTCAGCTGGATACTTATCGTGAATTTCTTCAGATGGATGTGCCGCAAGCTGAAAAAAAGAACCAGGGCTTACAGGAGGTCTTCGGAGAAATCTTTCCTATAGAAAACACCGACCGTTCTGTAAAACTGGAATTTATAAGTTATTCTTTAGGAAAGCCCAAATACACAATGGGCGAATCTAAGAACCGCTCATTAACTTACGCCGCTCCGTTAAAAGTTAAATTCCGCTTAACTACTCCTAAAGAAACAAAGGAGCAGGATGCATATTTCGGTGAAATCCCCTTAATGACTGAAACCGGTACCTTCATTATCAACGGGGATGAACGCGTAGTAGTTAGCCAGTTGCAGCGTTCGCCGGGAGTTTCTTTTGAAGAGGAGCTGCATCCAACCGGCAAGAAAATTTTTTATGGCCGGATTATTCCTTATCGCGGTGCATGGCTTGAATTTAAATACGATCTCACCGAAACAATTACCGCTTATGTTGACCGCCGCAGAAATTTCCCCGCAACACAGATTTTAAGAATCCTCGGGTTTTCGCAAGACAGCCAGATATTTGCCGCCTTTGGTAAAGAATATCCCGAGATAGTCAATACCTTAAAGAAAGATTACACAAAAAATAAAGACGAGGCATACCTTGATTTCTACCGCAAGATGCGGCCCACGGAGCCCGTAACCAAAGAGTCCGCAGAGAACTTGTTTTATAGATTATTCTTTGACCCGGCCAGGTATGATTTAGAAAGAGCGGGCCGTTTTATCTTAAATCGTAAATTGGATATGAATGTATCGCTGGAAAAAAGGATACTTGATTCTGATACCGTGATCAAGGCGATTGAATATTTGATCAAACTTAATTCAGGAACGGGAAAAATTGACGATATCGATCATTTAGGCAACCGGCGTATAAAAAGTGTCGGGGAACTCGTGCAAAATCAGGTGCGCATTGGTTTATCCCGCGTCGAGCGTTCAATTAAAGAAAGATTAAGCATTCTAGGGGAGTTTGATAATTTAAATGTGCATTACCTGATTAACTCTAAACTCTTGAGCAATCAGATCCGCGATTTCTTCGGCCGCAGCCAGTTATCACAGTTTATGGACCAGATTAATCCTTTGGCGGAGATGACCCATAAACGCCGTTTGAGTGCCTTAGGGCCCGGCGGACTTTCACGCGAAAGGGCGGGGTTTGAGGTCAGGGATATTCACCCCTCACATTATGGCAGGGTTTGCCCTATTGAAACTCCCGAAGGCCCGAATATCGGTTTGATTGCGTCTTTAAGTTGTTTTGCGCGGATTAATTCTTTAGGCTTGATTGAGACCCCGTATCGCAAGGTAGAAGATGGCCGCGTAACTAAAAAGTTTGAATATCTGACTGCGGATATCGAGGAAGATAAATTTATCGCCCAGGCGGATGTTCCCTTAGACAGTGAAGGCCGTTTTGCCGATAAATTTGTTACCTGCCGTTATAAAGATGATTTCCCCAAGGTCCCTGCCAAAGATGTCCAGTATATGGATGTTTCCGCAAAGCAATTAGTTTCTGTAGCCGCTTCATTAATTCCCTTCTTAGAGCACGATGATGCAAACCGCGCGCTGATGGGTTCAAATATGCAAAGACAGGCTGTTCCGCTTATGATTACCGAAGCTCCTTTCGTAGGCACGGATATGGAGGGCAAGGTAGCCCAGGATTCCGGCACAGTAGTTATCGCCCAGGATTCCGGAAAAGTAACCAGCGTGGATGCCTCGTCAATTACCGTAGGCAAGAAGATCTATCACCTGAAAAAATTCCTGCGCACTAACGCCGATACTTCAATAAATCAAAGGCCGCTGATAAAATTAGGCGATTCCGTGGCTGCGGGCCAGGCAATCGCCGACGGTATTGGCACTAAAGAAGGCGAGCTGGCTTTAGGTAAAAACGTTTTAGTTGCCTTAATGCCTTGGAGAGGCTATAACTTTGAAGACGCGATTCTTATCAGCGAAAGATTAGTCAAGGTAGATACTTTTACTTCTATTCATATTGAAGAATTTAATATTGAGGCTGCTGAAACAAGGCTCGGGAACGAGGAGATTACGCGCGATATTCCTAATGTCAGCGAAGATGCTTTAAAGAACCTTGATGAGGACGGGATCATACGTATCGGCGCAGAGGTAGGAGCGGGAGATATCCTGGTCGGTAAAATTACTCCTAAGACCGATTCTGAGCCCAGCCCCGAGGAAAGGTTGCTGCGCGCAATTTTCGGTGAAAAGGCGGGAGATGTCCGCGACACTTCATTAATTGTCCCTCCCGGAGTTGAAGGCGTAGTTATCGATGTGCATGTTTTTCAGCGTAAAGACCGCGGCCGTAAAACAAAGGAAGAAAAGACCAAAGAGCTGGCTAAGATCCGCGAGCTCAAAGCTTATTATAAGCAGGAGATTGAATTTTTACAGGCTGAAAAAACTTTACGTTTATCTCAAGAGTTGGGAATAGACAGGAAAAAAGTAGAAAAATTTGATTTTAGCGAAAATGAAGAGGCAAAAATTTTAGCCGCTTCTTTTGATGAGCAGATGCAGGAGCTGTTGGCTGAAGAGGAGACTGAGATTGAAAAGGTCCGCCGCGGCGACGAATTACCCACGGGTATTTTAAAAAGAGTGGTAGTTTATGTTGCCACAAAACGTAAGCTTTCCGAAGGCGATAAACTTGCCGGCCGTCACGGTAATAAAGGTGTAGTTGCCAGGATAATACCTGAGGAAAATATGCCTTATATGCCTGACGGAACTCCGGTAGATGTAGTTTTGAACCCATTAGGCGTGCCTTCGCGTATGAATGTCGGCCAGATTTTGGAATGCCATTTAGGCTGGGCGGCCAAAGTTTTAAATATGCATGTCAGCTGCCCGGTTTTTGACGGGGCAAAAGAAGGCGAGATCAAGGAGCTGCTTAAGAAGGCCGGCCTTCCGGAGGATGGTAAGATTACCCTTTATGATGGTTATAGCGGCGAGCCTTTTGACCAGAAGATTACCGTCGGATATATGTATATTTTAAAACTCATCCATTTAGTTGATGAGAAGATCCACGCCCGTTCCATCGGCCCTTATTCTTTAGTTACGCAGCAGCCGCTTGGAGGCAAAGCACAATTCGGCGGCCAGAGATTAGGCGAAATGGAAGTTTGGGCGCTTGAAGCATACGGAGCAGCTTTTACTTTGCAGGAAATGCTTACGGTTAAGAGCGATGATGTCAGCGGAAGGACGCGGATTTATGAAGCGATTGTCAAAGGTGAACAGCGCCTGACACACGGGACCCCGGAATCATTTAATGTTTTAATCAAAGAGTTGCAAGGCTTATGCCTTGATATCAGAACAGAAAAGGGTAAATAATGGAAGAGATCGTCTCATTCGATAGTATTTCAATTAAGATCGCAAGCCCCACAGTAATTAAATCCTGGTCTAAAGGCGATGTCAAAAAAGCAGAAACGATTAATTACCGCACGCTTAAGCCGGAAAAAGACGGCCTGTTTTGTGAGAAAATCTTTGGGCCGGTGCGTGACTGGGAATGTAACTGCGGTAAATATAAAGGAATAAAGTTTAAAGGGATTACTTGTGACCGCTGCGGGGTGACCGTTGACCGTTCAAGCGTCAGGCGTGAGCGGATGGGCCATATTGAATTAGCTACGCCGGTTACACATATCTGGTTTTTTAAAGCTGTGCCCTCAAGGATGAGCGCGCTCTTGGATATAGGCCTAAGGGATTTGGAGAGGATTATTTATTATGAGGAGTATGTTGTTGTTGATCCCGGGACCACTCCATTAAAGAAGAAAGAATTGCTTACCGATGAACAGTATCAGGAGGCTTTAAGTAAATATGGGTCAGCTTTTAAAGCCAAGATAGGCGCTGAAGCGATCAGCGAACTTTTAAAAGAATTAGACCTTGATGTTGTCTGCCGGAAGCTGCGCAAGGACTTAGAGAAATCAAAAGATGTTTTAAATAACCGCAAGGTGATTAAAAGCTTAAAGATTGTTGAAGATTTTAAGAAAAGCGGCAATAAGCCGGAGTGGATGATCTTGGAAATTGTTCCGGTAATTCCTCCGGATTTACGTCCCTTGGTCCCTTTAGAGGGCGGAAGGTTCGCAACAAGCGACCTTAATGATTTATACCGCAGGGTAATTAACCGTAACAATCGCCTCAAGAAATTGATGGAATTAAGCGCTCCGGAGATTATAATCCGTAATGAGAAACGCATGCTTCAGGAAGCAGTGGATGCGCTCCTGGATAACGGCCGGCATGGCAAGGCTGTTAACGGCGCAAATAACCGCCCGTTAAAATCCCTTTCCGATATGCTTAAGGGAAAACAGGGAAGGTTCCGCCAGAATCTTCTTGGTAAGCGCGTAGATTATTCAGGCCGTTCAGTTATTGTTGTCGGCCCGGAATTAAAATTGCATGAATGCGGCCTTCCCAAACAAATGGCCCTGGAGTTATTTGAGCCGTTTATTATCAAGAAATTAAGAGAAAAAGGTTTTGTGCATACGATTAAAGGTGCACGTAGAATGGTTGAGCGCGGTAAAATCGAAGTCTGGGATATCCTGGATGAAGTGATTAAAGACCATCCAATTATGTTAAACCGTGCTCCAACCTTGCACCGTTTAGGTATTCAGGCTTTCCAGCCTTTGTTGATCGAAGGAAAATCAATAAAAATTCATCCTTTAGTTTGCACTGCTTTTAACGCGGACTTTGACGGTGACCAGATGGCTGTGCATGTGCCTTTGTCCCTGGAATCGCAGCTGGAGACCAAAGTTCTTATTATGGCAATAAATAATATATTTTCTCCTGCTGACGGACGGCCGGTTATTACTCCTACCCAGGATATAATTTTGGGTTTGGCATACTTAAGCAGGGATAAAGCCGGCGCAAAAGGTGAAGGTAAAATATTCTCAAGCCCCGATGAAGTTTTGATAGCTTATGACGATAAGGCCGTTGAATTACACGCGAAGATCAAGATCCGGATGAATAGTTTATATAATTTTGACCAGAAAAAAACCCTGGATGAAAAACAAATTATTACGACCACCGTTGGCAGGATATTATTTAATCAGGTCCTGCCCCCGGAGTTTGGTTTTGTTAATTGCGATTTAAACAAAAGCAGGGTCAGCGATATCGTAGTCAGCTGTTACAAAAGATTCGGCCACAATACGACCATTAAACTCTTGGATGATATTAAGCGTTTAGGTTTTGAGATGGGTACTTTAGGCGGTATTTCTATCGGTATAGATGATATGACTGTCCCGCTTGATAAGCCGCAAGTTTTAAAAGAATCCAAAGAAGAAGTAACAAAAGTGGAGGATCAATACCGTAAAGGCATTATTACCAATAGCGAACGTAAATCCAAGGTAATTGATATCTGGACGCATGCTACGGATAAAATCTCCGACCTGTTATTTAAAGGAATGGATTCGTTTAATCCTATTTTTATGATGGCAGACTCTGGCGCCCGAGGATCACGCCTGCAAGTCAGGCAGCTTGCCGGTATGCGCGGACTTATGGCAAAGCCAAGCGGCGAGATTATTGAGAACCCGATTACCGCAAATTTTCGTGAAGGATTAAATGTCCTGGAGTATTTTATTTCCACTCACGGCGCGCGTAAAGGACTGGCAGATACCGCGCTTAAAACCGCCGACGCAGGATACCTTACCCGCAGGCTGGTGGATGTTGCCCAAGAGGTAATTGTCTGCGAAGAAGATTGCGGGACACTTAATGGCATTACAGTGGCTGCGATTACCGAAGGCGATGAAGAGGTTGTCGGCCTTAAGGACCGGATCATCGGAAGGGTTGCGCTAAATAATATCGTTGATATCATTACCGACGAGATTATTGTCGAGCAGGGAAGCGAAATCACCGAAGAGAAAGTTGACAGGATCGAAAAATTAGGTATTGAGAAGATTCGTATCCGCAGCGTCTTGACCTGTGAATCAGGAAGGGGGGTTTGCGCTAGATGTTATGGCCGTAATCTTTCTACCGGCAGGTTAGTTGAGCTGGGAGAAGCAGTTGGCGTCGTGGCCGCGCAGAGTATCGGTGAGCCCGGCACGCAGTTGACCATGAGGACTTTCCATATCGGCGGTACAGCCTCCAGGACCATTGAGCAGTCGTTTATTAAAGCCAAGAATGAAGGTTTAATTAAATATCATTCTTTAAGAGTTACGCTTAAAAATAAAGAAAATGTTGTTTTAAACAGGAATGGAGTGATCAGTATTAATGATGTGCAGGGACGCGAGCTTGAGCGTTATCCGATACCGCAAGGCGCATTCATTTCTTTTGCCGAAGGGCAAGAGGTGAAAAAGGGCGCATCATTTGTCCATTGGGACCCGTATACTTTACCTGTGCTTACTGAAGTCCCCGGTTTAGTGCGTTTTGAAGATTTGCGCGAAAATGTCACTATGCTTGAAGAGATTAACCCGGTTACAAAATTATCCGAGCGCGTGGTTGTTGAGCATAAGCCGGAGTATCATCCGCAGGTGGTTATTTTAGATAATAAAAAGGAAGTTTTAGGTATCTATCCTATTCCTATCGGCGCCCATATTATTGTTAAAGATGGCGATTATGTTGGCGGAGGAGATTTACTGGCAAAGATTCCGCGCACAGTGGTTAAGACCCGTGATATTACCGGAGGGCTTCCGCGCGTAGCTGAGCTTTTTGAAGCAAGGCGGCCGAAGGATCCCGCGGTTATCAGCGAAATCGACGGATTTGTAGAATTCGGCGAGACAAAGAAAAATCAGCGCGTAATAATTGTTAAATCTGCTACCGGCATGTCCCGTGAGTATATTATCCCGCACGGCAAGCATCCGAATGTTTATAAAGGGGATAAAGTTAGCGCCGGCCAGCAGCTTACTGACGGTCCGGTAGTTTTACAGGATATTTTGAGTGTTTGCGGTGATAAAGTTTTGCAGGAATACCTGGTGAATGAAGTCCAGGAGGTTTATCGCCTTCAGGGTGTACGTATTAACGATAAGCATATTGAGGTAATTATCAGGCAGATGCTTAAAAAAGTAAGAGTCGAGGATCCCGGTGATACCGAATTTTTAGCTACGCAGCAGGTAGATAAATGGATATTCCAAAAAGAGAATACCCGCGTAATTAAAAAAGGCGCCAAGCCTGCCCAGGCAACCCCGCTTTTATTAGGTATAACCAAGGCTTCGCTTACTACCGAGAGTTTTATTTCCGCGGCCAGTTTCCAGGAGACTACCCGTGTTTTAACGGATGCGGCAACCAGGGGCAAGCGGGATGAATTATTTGGTTTAAAAGAAAATGTTATCGTGGGGCACTTGATCCCGGCAGGTACCGGATTTAAGGCCCATCGTGATATTGAAGTAGTAAAAACAGCTGTTGAGAGCAGCCAGGAGAAAAGCCAAGAAAAGGAATAATCTATGCCCACAATTGCCCAGTTAATCAGGTTCGGTAGGGTTTCTAAGAAAAAGAAAAGTAAGTCGCCGGCTTTAAAGGCCTGCCCCCAGAGAAGAGGGGTATGTATCCAGGTGCGTACTATGACGCCTAAGAAACCTAACTCGGCGTTAAGGAAGATTGCAAGGGTCAGGCTTACTACGGGCTTAGAAGTTACCGCATATATTCCGGGAGAAGGGCATAATCTTCAGGAGCACTCTATTGTTATGGTAAGGGGCGGCAGGGTCAAAGATTTACCGGGTGTGCGTTATCATATTGTAAGAGGCGCATTGGATGCTTCGGGGGTTAACGCGCGAAGACGCGGCCGTTCTAAATATGGAGCGAAGAGGCCAAAGGAAGGGAAATAATTTAAAAAATGAGAAGAAGAAAAGCGCAGGAAAAAGTTATTTTAGCGGATCCTAAATACAACAGCAAGATAATCGCCAAGTTTATGAATATGGTCATGGTTGACGGTAAAAAAGCTGTAGCGGAAAAATTAGTTTATAGCGCTTTTGATATTGTGCTGAAAAACTTAAATGAGCAGGATATCCTAAAAGTTTTTTATAAAGCATTGGATAATGCCCGGCCGCGCCTGGAAGTAAAACCGCGCAGGGTAGGAGGCGCCACTTATCAGGTGCCTATTGAAGTCAGGCAGGAGCGCGGTACATCTATTGCCCTGCGCTGGATAAGGGATTTTGCCAAGAATAGAAAAGGCAAGGCTATGGAACAAAAATTAGCCGATGAAATTATTTCAGCTTTTAAAGGCGAAGGCGCAGCAATTAAAAAGAGGGATGATACGCATAAGATGGCTGAGTCAAATAAGGCCTATGCGCATTTCCGCTGGTAAACTATGAGAAAAATTCCTTTAGATAAAATGAGGAACATCGGGATAATCGCCCATATCGACGCCGGAAAAACTACGACCAGCGAGCGGGTCCTGTTTTATACCGGTAAAAACTATAAGATAGGCGAGGTCCATGACGGCGCAGCCACGATGGACTGGATGGTCCAGGAGCAGGAAAGGGGCATTACTATTACCGCAGCCGCCACTACCTGTAAATGGAAAGATATAACTATTAATTTGATTGATACTCCTGGGCACGTAGATTTTACTATTGAGGTGGAACGGTCATTAAAAGTGCTGGACGGGGCAGTGGTTGTTTTCTGCGGGGTCGGCGGAGTTGAACCGCAATCAGAAACCGTATGGCGCCAGGCAGACCGTTATAGCGTGCCGCGCATTGCTTTTGTTAATAAGATGGACCGCACCGGCTCAGATTTTTTTGCCGTCATCGATCAGATGAAGGATAGATTAGGGGCAAATGTAGCGGCAATCCAGCTCCCTGTGGGCCGCGAAGGCGGGTTTAACGGATTAGTTGATTTGGTTGAAAAAAGGCTGATCCATTATAAAGATGAATTGGGGAAAGACTTTGAGGTAAAGGATGTTCCCGAAGATATGTTAGCTGATTATGAAAAATACCGCCTGATTCTGGTTGAAAAAATAGCAGAGAGCGATGATAAGATAATGGAAGATTATCTTCAGGGTAAAGCCGTAACTAATGAGGAGTTAAAAGCGGCGATCCGAAGAACTACTATCGCAAATAAATTTGTCCCGGTCCTCTGCGGTTCAGCTTTTAAAAATAAAGGCGTGCAGCTGGTCTTGGATGCTGTAAAGGATTATCTTCCTTCTCCGATCGATGTGCCTGCGGTAAAAGGGACGCACCCTGATACCGGGGAATTTGAAGAGGTTGCCGCTGATGATAAAGCCCCGTTTACTGCTTTATGTTTTAAGGTTGCCTCAGATCCCTTTGTCGGTAAAATTTATTTTATAAGAATGTATTCAGGGACACTTACTTCAGGAACATATATTTACAACGCTTCTAAGAGGGAAAGGGAACGCGTGACAAAAATTGTTAAAATGCATGCCAACCATCAGGAAGTAACTGAGAGTGTTTCTACCGGAGATATCGCCGCGCTGGTCGGTTTAAAAGATACCAAGACGGGCGATACATTATGCACGGAAAAAAACCCCATTCTTGTCGAAGCGATGCGGTTTCCGGAGCCGGTTATCCAGCAGGCAATTGAACCTAAATCAAAAGATGCTCAGGAGAAATTAGGCTTGGCTATGCATAAGCTGGAAGATGAAGATCCGTCATTTCGGGTTAGTTATAATCAGGAAACCGGCCAAACGCTTATTGCCGGTATGGGCCAGCTGCATTTGGAAATTATTATTGATAGAATCCTGCGTGAGTTTAATGTCGAGGCTACTGTTGGCGCACCGCAAGTTGCCTATCGTGAAACAATCAGAAAAAGTGTTCCCAGCGTCGGGAAATTTATTTCTCAGTCCGGCGGCCGCGGCCAATACGGGCATTGCGTTATCGAGATGAGCCCGCAGGAAACCCCCGGCACAGGCATTACCTTTGAAGACAAAATTAAAAGCGGCTCAATCCCCCGTGAATTTATCCCTGCCGTAAAGCAAGGGGTAATGGGCGCGGCTAAAAACGGCGTATTGGCAGGGTATCCGGTCACCGACGTAAAAGTTGTTTTGGTTGACGGTTCATTCCATGAAGTTGATTCAAGCGAGTTGGCATTTAAGATGGCAGGTTCAATCGCTTTTCAGGAAGGAATGAAAAAAGCCAATCCTGTTTTGCTTGAACCGATTATGGATATTGAAGTAGTTGTGCCCGAAGAATTTATGGGCCAGATTATCGGCGATCTAAGCAGCAGGCGCGCAAAAATAATTGCCCTTGGCCAAAGATTGAATTTACGCACTATCAGGGCTAACGTTCCGTTGTCCGAGGTTTTTAATTACGCAACGGTAACAAGATCCTTGACACAGGGCCGTGCATCATATACAATGGAACCTTCCTTTTACAGTGAAGTTCCGGCTCATGTAGCGGAAAAAGTTATTTTAGGCTCGTCAACCACAAAGACAAGAAAAACTTTTTAAAAAAATACACCCCGCGTTTATAAGGAATTACGCGGGTGTGCCCTTAAGGGCTAGGAGGATGAAAAATGGCTAAAGAAAAATTTGTAAGGAGCAAGCCGCACGTAAATATCGGCACCATCGGCCACATCGATCACGGTAAAACTACGCTTACTGCCGCTATCTGCAATGTTCTTTCAAAACTCGGCCAAGCTACTGCCAGAGATTACGCGGATATTGCCAAAGGTGGTACGGTAAGGGATGAGACAAAGGTAGTTACTATTTCAGTCGCTCACGTTGAATATGAAACAGCTATCCGCCACTATGCGCATATTGACTGCCCGGGACACGCAGATTACATTAAGAATATGATTACCGGAGCAGCTCAGATGGACGGAGCAATCCTGGTAGTTTCCGCGGCTGACGGCCCTATGCCCCAGACCAGAGAGCATATTCTTCTGGCCCGCCAGGTTAATGTGCCTTCCATGGTTGTGTTTATGAATAAGGTTGATTTGGTTGATGATAAAGAGCTCTTGGATCTAGTTGAGATGGAAATCAGGGAGCTTTTAACTAAATACGGATATCCGGGAGATAAAACACCGATTATCCGCGGTAGTGCCAATAAGGCTTATGCTGCAACTGATCCTAATAGCGCAGATGCCAAGCCGATTATTGATTTACTTAAAGCTGTTGATGAGTTTATTCCTCTTCCGCCCAGAGAATTAGACAAGCCTTTACTTATGGCGGTAGAAGATGTTTTTAGCATCGAAGGCAGGGGAACAGTCGGGACAGGAAGGATTGAGCGTGGAAAAGTTAAAGTAGGAGAAGAAGTCGAAATTATCGGTTTAAGGCCGGAACCCAAAAAGTCAGTAGTTACCGGAATAGAAATGTTCCGTAAGCTTCTTGATGAAGGGCAAGCCGGAGATAATGTCGGCCTTCTTCTAAGGGGCATAGAAAAGAATGATATTGAACGCGGAATGGTTATTGCCGCTCCTAAATCTATCCATCCTCATACGAAATTCAAAGCCAAGGTTTATATCCTGACCAAAGAAGAAGGTGGAAGGCATACCCCGTTCTTTAAAGGTTACCGGCCGCAGTTCTATTTCCGTACCACTGACGTTACCGGTTCAGCCAACCTTCCTGAAGGCGTAGAGATGGTTATGCCCGGGGATAACGTGGAGTTGAATATTGAATTAATTACTCCGGTTGCCATAGAGAAGGAATCGCGTTTTGCTATTCGCGAAGGCGGCCATACCGTAGGCGCCGGCGTAGTTACCGAGGTTATTGCATAAATAGATGAATACACAAAAGATTCGTATTAAACTAAAAGCCTATGATCACAGGCTTTTAGATCAGGCAGTGATAGAGATTGTTGATACCGTAAAGCGCACCGGGGCCAAAATTTCCGGCCCCGTGCCGCTTCCTACGAAACGCGAGATTTATACGGTATTGCGCTCGGTGCATGTTGATAAAAAGTCGCGTGAACAGTTTGATTTATCTACCCATAAACGCCTTATTGACATCTTTGAGCCCACAGCTAAGACCATCGATTCATTAAGGAAATTGAACCTGCCTGCAGGAGTGGATGTAGAGATCAGGTAATCAAATCAATATAGAAGGTTAATTGAAATGATCGGATTAATTGGTAAAAAAATTGGTATGACTCAGGTGTTTGCGCAGGATAATAGCCTTATCGGCGTTACTGCTATAGAGGCCGGGCCCTGCCCGGTACTTATGGTTATGGACAAAAATATCCAGCTGGGTTTTGATTTGGCAAAAGAAAAAAGCGTTAAAAAACCCCAGTTAGGATTTTTTAAAAAATTAAATGTTGCTCCGCGTAAGATAATCAGGGATATTTCAAAAGAGGCCAATGTTGAGTATAAGGTTGGCGATGAGCTTAAGGTTGACCTTTTTAGCGAAGGTGATTTTGTAGATGTCAGCGGAATTTCTATCGGAAAAGGTTTTCAGGGCGGCATGAAGCGCTGGCACTGGAAGGGCGGGCCGCGTACGCACGGCTCAACAAGCCATCGCAGGGTTGGTTCAATAGGCTCAAGCACCACTCCCGGGCGCGTATTTCGCGGGCATCATATGCCGGGTCATATGGGCGCAACCAAGGCGACAATACAGAACTTAAAAGTTATCAAAGTAGATTTAGAAAATAATCTTTTGTTGGTTGAAGGCGGGGTCCCCGGATATAAGAACGGTTACTTAGTAATTACTAAGGCTTTGAAAAAGAAGGCCAAAAAGGCAGTTGCAAAGAAATAATATGTTTACATTACCCGTATATAATACTGAAGGCAAAGAAATAGATACAATAAAACTTAATGCTGCTGTTTTTGACGGCAGCCAGAATACCGATTGCCTTCATCAGGCTATAGAAAATTATAGGGCTAATCAGAGAAAAGGCCTGGCTTCTACTAAAACCCGGGGCGAGGTTTCCGGCGGAGGTAAAAAGCCGTGGAAACAAAAAGGAACTGGCCGCGCGCGCGTAGGCTCTACGCGTTCTCCGCTTTGGAGGCATGGCGGGGTGGTTTTTGGCCCGCATCCCCGCGATTTTTCTTATGATCTGCCCCAGAAGATTAAGGCCGGGGCTTTAAGGACCAGCTTAAACCTTAAATTAAAAGAAAATAATGTCCTGGTCTTAGATGAGTTTAATATCCAGCAGCCGAAGACCAAGCTGGCAGTCGGGGTATTAAGCAATCTTAAGTTATTTTCCGCGAAAGTTAAAAAAGAAAAAAAGGTCTTGTTTTTAACGCATAAATTGGATCCGGAGCTAAAAAAAGCTTTGAAAAATATCAGCTTCTTAACCGTAAATTTAGCCAGTGATTGCCATGCTTATGAAGTAATGAACAACCAGAAATTGCTTGTTACTAAGGCGGCAATAGAAGATTTAACATCGAGGTTAAAATAATGGCCGGCTTGCCGATTATAATTAAAGCACTTTTGCAGACCGAAAAATCAAGTTCTTATTTACCAAAAGGAAAGTACCTTTTTCTGGTAAATAACTCTGCCAATAAGATTCAGATCAAAAAAGCAGTAGAGCAGGCTTATAAAGTTAAGGTAAAAAATGTTAATACTTTTGTTTCAATGGGCAAGCTTAAAAGAGTAAGGCATCAGTTGGGCCGCACGGTCGATACTAAAAAAGCCGTGGTTACTTTGGCCCCGGGTGCGAAGATCGAGGTAGCATAATATGGGTATCATTAAATTTAAACCAACTACTCCAAGCCGCAGGCATATGAGCGGCCCGGATTTTTCCGAAATCACTAAAGATAAACCGGAGCGTTCATTATTGCTTCCGCTTAAAAAAACCGGCGGGAGAAATGCTTATGGCCGCATAACTACCAGGCACATCGGCGGCGGGCATAAACGCATGCTGCGCATAATTGATTTTAAACGCGATATTTATGACCAGCCGGCAAAAGTTATTGCCATTGAATATGATCCCAACCGTTCGGCAAGGATTGCTTTGGTCCAATATCCGGATAAAGAAAAACGCTATATCATTGCTCCGTTGGGGCTTAATGCCGGGGATGAAGTCGTTTCCAGCAACCAAAAAGATGTTGAAATTAAGTTTGGCAACTGCCTTCTTTTACGCAATATCCCTTCAGGCACATTGATCCACAATATTGAAATATCAAAAGGAAAAGGCGGGCAAATTGTGCGCGGAGCGGGAACCAGCGCCCAGATTATGGCAAAGGAAGCTGATATGGCGCATGTCAGGTTGCCATCCGGTGAAGTAAGATTGGTAAGTTTAGATTGCCACGCTACTATCGGCCAAATTGGTAATGTTGACCATGATGCGATTGTTTTAGGTAAAGCAGGAAAAAGCAGGTGGCTGGGGATCAAGCCTTCAGTAAGAGGCGTAGCAATGAATCCTTTTGATCATCCTCACGGCGGAGGCGAAGGTAAAAGCGGGCAGGGAAATCCGCATCCGGTTACGCCTTGGGGCAAGCCTACTAAAGGGTATCGTACCAGAAACCGTAATAAGTATTCCAACAAATTTATCGTTAAAAGAAGGAAACCATAATTATGCCGCGCTCACTAAAAAAAGGCCCATACGTAGAAGAGAGTTTATTAAAGAAGATCCAGAAACAGACAAAAGCCGGACTGCGCCAGGCAATTAAAACCTGGAGCCGGCGGTCAACAATAATTCCTGATTTTGTAGGCCTGACTTTTGCGGTCCATGACGGAAAGAAGCATGTTCCGGTTTTTATTACGGAAAATATGGTTGGCCATAAATTGGGGGAGTTTGCCCCTTCAAGAATATTTAGAAAGCACGGCGGTATTAAGGCGAAGAAGGCGTTAGAGAAAACATAAAATGATTGCAAAAGCTGAAGGAAAATTTTTAAGGATTTCACCCAGTAAGGTCCGCATTGTATTGGATCTTATCCGCGGTAAAGATGCTATTAGCGCGCAAGGCATCCTGCTGCATTTAAATAAAAGATCCAAGGAGTATTTAATTAAAATACTTAAATCGGCGATAGCTAATGCTAAAACTAAAGGTTTTTCAGCGGATAAATTATATATTTCTAAAGCGGTTTGCAATCCGGGGCCGATGTGGAAAAGATTCAAAGCCGCAGCTTTTGGCAGGGCTGCAGGGATAGTTAAACGTACCGTGCATATAAAAATTGAGTTAGATTTAAAAAAGGGAGCATAATTTATGGGACATAAGGTAAGCCCTCTATTATTAAGGATTGGTTTTATAAGGCAGTGGCATTCACGCTGGTTTGCCAAGCCCAAAGAATTTGCGGCACTTATCCAGCAGGATTATAAGATCAGGAAATTTATTAAAGGTAAATTTAAACAGGCAGCGATATCTAAAATCGTTATCGAGAGGATGGGAGACAAAATTAAGATCCGCATATTCTCCGCCCGCCCGGGAATTATTATTGGCCGGCACGGCTCGGATATTGAACGCCTGCGGGCAGATTTGAACAGTTTGGTTAAGCATGAGCTTTCTATTGATATTCAGGAGGTAAATAAACCTGCCTGGGATGCGCAATTAGTCGCAGAAAACATTGCTTTGCAGCAGGAGAAAAGAATTGCTTTTCGCCGCGCTGTCAAGCGGGCGATGGAGCAGTCAATCCAGGCCGGCGTAAAAGGCATCAGGGTCAGCTGTTCAGGCCGTTTAAATGGCGCGGAAATGAGCCGTAAAGAAACTTATAAAATCGGCAAAGTCCCTTTGCAAACTTTACGCGCGGATATTGATTATGGTTTTGCCGAAGCCCTTACTACATACGGCTTAATCGGGGTCAAGGTCTGGATTTATAAAGGTGATATCCTGGGAAAACAATTTATTCAGGAAGAAGCGGGCTCTTCACAGCAGGCGCAGGCCAAAGAAGCTTTTAGGGGAGCGGCCCAAGCGGCAAAATAAGGAGTAGAAATGGTTTTAATGCCCAAGAGGGTTAAATATCGTAAATTGCAGAAAGGCCAGAGGCGCGGCCTGTCAACTTGCGGCTCAACCGTTGCCTTTGGAGAATTCGGCTTAAAATCTTTGGATAATGGCTGGATAAAAAATACCCAGATTGAGGCTGTGCGTGTTATTTTAGCTCGCCAGCTGCATAAAGGCGGAAAATTATGGATAAGGATTTTTCCGGATAAATCTATAACCAAAAAACCGGCAGAAGTCCGTATGGGTAAAGGTAAAGGTGACCTTGACCATTGGGTCGCGGTGGTTAAACGCGGGCGCGTGCTCTTTGAATTAGGCGGGGTCCCGCAGGAATATGCCAAGGCATGTTTCCGCCTGGCAGCTTATAAGCTGCCGCTGCGCACAAAATTTGTAACCAGGATACATAAATAAAATGAAGCCGCTTGAATTAAAAGATTTGTCAAAAGAGGAATTATTAGTTAAGGAAAAAGCCCTGTATGACGAATTATCTAAATTAAATATCCAGCGTTATACCGGAAGCGTAGAGAAACCGCATAAGTTTGCACTGATAAAAAAAGATATCGCGCGGATCAGGACAATCTTAAACCAGAAGAAAGATAAATAAGATGGGTAAGCAGAAAGAATTTACCGGAATAGTAATCAGCGATAAGATGCAAAAGACCGTTGTAGTGAAAACTATGCATTTAGCCAGGCATGCAAAATATTCTAAGACGGTCAAGCTTCATAATAAATTTAAGGCGCATGATGAAAAGGGTATCGCAAAAACCGGGGATACCGTTTGCATCATGGAAACACGGCCTTTATCAAAAGATAAGCGTTTTATAGTTAAGGCAGTGGTTAAAAAGGCGCAGAAATCAAGTGCAGCTTTACCGGAGGAGATTGTTTAAATGCTTCAATTACGCAGTATTTTAGATGTTGCGGATAATACCGGAGCCCGCAGGGCTTCCTTGATCTGTGTATTAAAAAAAATGGGAAGCTTCAGGGCGGAAATTGGGGATGTAGTAAGGGTTAATATTAAAGAATCTATTCCCGGGGCAACAGTAAAAAAAGGAGAAATGGCTTTAGGGGTAATCGTGCGCACCAGGCATGATATAAAAAGGCCGGATGGCTCAATTCTGCGTTTTGACCGCAATGCTATAGTGATTATTGACGATAAAGACAATCCCAGAGGCACGCGTGTATTCGGGCCGGTTGCCCGCGAGTTAAGAGATAAAAATTTTAATAAAATAATTTCTTTAGCACCAGAGGTAATTTAATGCAAAAAATAAAAAAGAACGATATTGTCCAGATAACCAAGGGTAAAGATAAAGGAAAGCAGGGAAAAGTAATCAGTATCGTTAAAGAGGGCTCGCGCGCCATAGTTGAAGGCCTGAATTTATTTAAAAAACACAAACGCCAGAGCCGTCAGGACCAAAAAGGCGGAATAATTTCTATTGAGATGCCGGTTAGTGTTTCTAACCTGATGATTTTTTGTAAACATTGTTCCAAACCAACCCGGGTAGGAATAATGACTTTAAAAGACGGGACAAAATCCAGATTCTGTAAAAGCTGTAAAGAGGCGTTATAAAATGATACCCAGATTATTAGAAAAATATCGTCAAGAGATTGTTCCTAAGCTGATGGAGGATTTTAAGCTTAAGAATAAGATGGCAGTTCCTAAGGTCGAGAAAGTTGTAGTGAATATGGGCATTGGAGAAGGCACGCAGGATGTCAAGCTTTTAGAAAAATCCGTTGATGAGCTGGCAAATATAACCGGTCAGAAACCGATTATCCGCAGGGCAAAAAAAGCCATTGCTAATTTTAAAGTTAGAGAGGGCCAGGCAGTCGGCGCTAAAGTAACCTTGCGCCGGGCAATGATGTATGAATTTATGGACCGCCTGCTTAATGTTGCCTTACCGAGGATCCGTGATTTCCGCGGTGTTTCCCCCGATTCTTTTGATAAAGGCTATAATTACACCCTTGGTTTAAGCGAGCAGATTATATTCCCTGAAATTGAGTATGATAAGATTACCCGCACCCAGGGTATGGATATTACCTTTGTAATTAAAAATGCCAAAGATGTCCAACAGGCAAGGGCTTTATTAAAATATTTCGGCATGCCTTTTAAGAATAAGGAAGATAAATAAAAAATGGCAAAGAATTCACAAATCGCAAGATGGAAAAGGGCTCCAAAATTTTCAACACGCAAATATAACCGTTGTTCTATTTGCGGCAGAAGCGGCGGTTATTTAAGAAGGTTCCAGCTTTGCCGTATTTGTTTTAGAGAACTGGTTTGGCAGGGGCTTATCCCCGGCGTAAAAAAAGCCAGCTGGTAAATTTCAGGAGAATAAATGTCCAGGACAGATTTAATCGCAGATGTTTTTACAATCATTCGTAACGCCATATTAATTAAAAGGGATGCTGTGGATGTCCCGGCCTCCGGTAATATTAAAGAGATTATG
>JAHFFR010000005.1:28876-31439 GCA_023247825.1 Candidatus Omnitrophota bacterium | reverse complement strand
AGGAGAATAAATGTCCAGGACAGATTTAATCGCAGATGTTTTTACAATCATTCGTAACGCCATATTAATTAAAAGGGATGCTGTGGATGTCCCGGCCTCCGGTAATATTAAAGAGATTATGGCTATTCTTAAAAAAAATGAGTATATTGATAATTTTAAACTGATTGAAGATAAGAAGCAGGGGTTAGTCAGGGTTTATCTTAAATATACCGCCGGAAAATCCGCTATCCGTAATATCAAGCGTGTTTCTAAGCCGGGATTGAGAGTTTATGTCAAGGGTAAGAAGGTCCCGTCAGTTTTACGCGGCAGGGGTATCGCGATAGTTTCTACTTCCAAGGGTGTAATTACCGATAAAGAAGCAAGGGAGCAGGGTATAGGCGGCGAAGTCATTGGTTATGTTTGGTAATTAATAAGGAAGAAAAAATGTCTAGAATCGGAAAAAAAATAGTAACAATACCTAAAGACGTAAAGATTGAAGTTAAAGACGGCGTAGTTTCTGTCGTTGGGCCAAAAGGCAAGCTTAACCGAAAACTAGCCGGCCGGATCAGCATTGAAATTAAGGATGGCCAGCTTTGCGTTAACCGGGCTGCCAATACTAAATTAGATAAATCAATGCACGGCCTGTTCCGCGCATTAATCGTAAATATGATTAAGGGCGTGACCGAAGGATATACCAGGGAATTAGAAATTATCGGGGTAGGTTTTAAGGCTGCTGTAGCCGGGAATAAATTAAACCTGGCTTTAGGATTTTCGCACCCGGTAAATTTTACTATTCCCGAAGGCATAAAAATAGAAACTCCCAAGCCCACGCAGTTACTTATAAAAGGTATTGATAAAGAATTAATCGGCGAGGTTGCTACAGAAATTCGCGCAGTTTATCCTCCGGAGCCTTATAAGGGCAAAGGGATCCGTTTCGCAGGCGAGCATGTAAAAAAGAAGATAGGAAAGGCGCAAGCAACCGGCGGTGGTAAATAAAATGAGAAAAAAAGAAGAGTTAAGGCTTAAAAGGCATAAAAGAATCAGGATGAAGATGCTGGGAACCGCGGATAAACCACGCCTGGTTGTTCACCGTTCTTTAAAAAATATCTCGGCCCAGGTATTGGATGATACAGTCAATAAAGTTTTATTTTCCCTTTCTACTAAAGATAAGGGCTTGAAACTGAAATTTATTAACGCAGGAAACTTAAAATCAGCAGAAGCTTTTGGCCAGGTATTTGCCCAGGCGGCAAAGGAAAAAGGGTATAGCAAGGTAATTTTTGACCGCGCGGGGTATCTCTATCACGGCAGGATCAAGTCTTTTGCGGATGCATTAAGAAAAGGTGGAATGGAGTTCTAAATTATGCGTGAATTAACCATCGGGCAGCAATCAGATTTAGTTGAAAAAGTTATCAGCATTAACCGTGTTACCAAGGTAACCAAGGGAGGCAAAAAGCTTCATTTCAGCGCCTTAGTGGTTGTCGGTGATGCTAAAGGAAGAGTGGGTTTTGCTTTGGATAAAGCTAACGAAGTTGCGGAGGCTATCCGTAAATCCTTAACCAAAGCTAAAAAGAGCCTGTTTAAAGTACCGTTAGAGGGTTTGACTATCCCGCATGAAATAATCGGTAAATTCGGGGCGGCAAGTGTAATGCTTAAGCCTGCTTCGGAAGGTACAGGCGTTATCGCGGCAGGCCCGGTGCGCGCAATCTGTGAAGCTGCCGGAATCAAAGATATCCTTACCAAGTGCTTAAAATCAAATAATCCGATCAATGTCATTAAAGCCACGATGCAGGGGCTAAAGGAACTTAAAGAATAAAATGAGAGATAAAAAGGCTGTTAAAAAAGCAGTAGCTAAGATACCTGTTGTTAAGAAAGCCGCAATCAGTCGCCCGCCTAAGAAAGCCCGGGAGAAACTCGCGTTAAATTTGGTATCTTTACATAATTTAAAGCGCCCGTTTGGTTCACATAAAAAAAGAAAACATTTGGGCCGGGGCCCAAGTTCCGGGCATGGTAAGACTTCTACCCGCGGAAGCAAGGGGCAGACCTCGCGCGCAGGAAGGCATTTTTATTTAGGTTTTGAGGGGGGCCAGTCCCCGCTTATCCGTAAAATGCCCAAGCGCGGTTTTGTGAGTAATTTTAAGAAAGTTTACCAGATTATTAATCTTGGCGATTTAAATAGAATTAAAGAAACTACGATTACACCGGCTGTTTTAAAAGCAAGCGGTTTAATCGGTAACGACTCTGCTTTAATTAAAATATTGGGAAACGGAAGCATCAAGAATGCTGTGACTGTCCAGGCGCATGCATTTTCAAAACGTGCATCCAGCGAAATTACCGGCGCCGGCGGCAAAGCAGAAATCATAAATGTTTAAAGCGCTGGTTAATGCGTTTAAAATCCCGGATTTAAAAAGGCGGTTAATTATTACGGGTGCGCTTATCGCGGTCTACCGCGTAGGCTGTTATGTCCCCACTCCCGGTATTGACGGGACGGCGCTGGCAGATTTTTTTAACCGCATCGCCAAAACTCAAGGCGGGACGCTCTTTGGCATAATTAATATGTTTTCCGGCGGCGCTATGGAGCGCTTGA
>JAHFFR010000005.1:22761-28776 GCA_023247825.1 Candidatus Omnitrophota bacterium | reverse complement strand
CCCACTCCCGGTATTGACGGGACGGCGCTGGCAGATTTTTTTAACCGCATCGCCAAAACTCAAGGCGGGACGCTCTTTGGCATAATTAATATGTTTTCCGGCGGCGCTATGGAGCGCTTGACCATATTCGCCTTGGGGATAATGCCGTATATATCAAGTTCGATTATTATGCAGTTGCTTACTGCGGTTATTCCGGCTCTAGAGAAAATAGCAAAAGAGGGCAAGGCCGGATATGAAAAGATCAATCAGCTTACCCGGTACGGAACGGTTTTATTATCAGTTATACAATCTTATTTTATCGCTCTTTGGCTTGAAAATCCGGCGCGTTTTGAGGGGTTGCAGATTGTTATGCATCCCGGTTGGGGGTTTCGAATACTTACCGTTTTAACCCTTACCACCGGAACGATTTTTATCATGTGGCTGGGAGAACAGATCCAGGAGCGCGGTATCGGGAACGGTATTTCTTTGGTAATAACCGCGGGTATTATTTCGCGCATCCCCACGGCGCTAAATCAGCTCTTTGTTTTAATTTCTCCGTTTGCCCCTGCTCGTAGGCAAATTCAGCCGGCTACCCTCTTAATCATGGCTGCTTTATTAGTAGGGGTGGTTTTTGCGGTTATCATGATTACGCAGGGGGTAAGGAAGATACCTGTGCAATATGCGCGGCGTATTGTGGGACGCAAGATTTACGGGGGACAGAGCACATATATACCGCTTAAAGTAGATACCTCCGGAGTTATCGCAATTATTTTTGCGCAGTCAATTATCCTGTTTCCGGCAACACTGGCTTCTTTTATTCCTAATCCTGGATTTCAGCGGTTTGCGCAAAGCTTGATCCGCGGACAGATATTGTATTCGGTAGTTTATGCTCTTTTGATAATTTTCTTCTGTTATTTTTATACAGCCATTGTTTTTAACCCCAATGATCTATCCGAGAATATGAAGAAGTACGGAGGTTTTATCCCCGGGATTCGCCCCGGGGCGCCCACCGCAGAATTTCTTGATTATGTTATGACAAGGATTACTTTGGCCGGGGCGAGTTTCATTGCCATAATCGCAATTTTCCCGGATTTTATTATGGCATGGCTTAAGGTGCCTTATTTAGTTGCTTCGTTTTTCGGAGGCACAGGTGTTTTAATCATCGTTGGTGTTATGCTTGATACCTTAAAGCAGATTGAATCGCATTTATTGACACATCATTACGAAGGTTTTATAAAAACCGGCCAAATAAGGGGAAGAAGATAATGTATCTTGTGCTTTTAGGCCCTCCGGGAGCAGGCAAGGGAACGCAGGCAAAGAAATTGGCAGAAAATTTGAGGCTGCCGCATATATCTACCGGGGACATCTTGAGGCGGAATGTTAAAGATAACACGGCTTTAGGCAAACAGGCCAAAGGCATTATGGACAAAGGCCTGCTTGTGCCGGATGATCTAGTCGCAAAAATGCTTGATGAGCGTTTTAATAATCCGGATATAAAAAATGGTTTTATTCTAGACGGATACCCCAGGACCTTGGCCCAGGCTAAGACGTTAGATGATATTTTAGGCCGTAAGGGCAAGAAAATAGATTTGGTGGTTTATTTGAATACCAGCGATGAGGTGATTATTAAACGTTTAGGCGGCCGGCTGGTTTGCTCTAAGTGCGGGGCAAACTTTCACGTAATTAATATGCCCCCTAAGGTAGGCGGCGCCTGCGATAATTGCGGGGGATCTTTGTATCAGCGTTCTGATGATAATGAAATAACGGTGCGTAAGCGCCTTGAAGTTTATAAAAAGGAAGTTGCTTCTTTGATAGAGTATTACAGCAAAGTAAAAAAACTGCGCAGCTTAAACGCGGATTTAGATGCCGGGGTGGTTTTAAAGCAGATTATTGATTTGTCCGCCAAGGTTTAAATGATTCCCTTAAAGTCGGAAAAAGATTTGCAGATGTTGAGGCAGTCGGGAAAAATTTTAGCCGCGGTTATGCAGCAGGTGCAGAAAAGTATCCGTCCGGGGATTACGACTCTAGATATTGACCGGTTAAGCCAAGAGCTGATCCTTAGAAATAATGCTATCGCGGCTTTTAAAGGTTACAAAGGATACCCTGCGACAGCCTGTGTTTCTGTAAATGAAGAGATTGTGCATGGCATCCCATCCGGGAGAGTAATTTTAGAAGGGGATATCGTAAGTATAGATTTAGGCGTCAATTACCAGGGGTATTTTTCCGATATGGCAATAACTTTACCGGTAGGTAAAGTAGATCAAAATAAAAAAAAGCTGATTGAAACAGCAAGGGATTCCCTTGATTTGGGTATTAAGCAGGCGCGCGCAGGAAATAATTTAACCGATATTTCTCATAGTATTCAAAGTTTTGTTGAAGCAGAAGGCTTTTCAGTAGTCAGGCAGTTTGTAGGCCATGGAATAGGCTTGGCACTGCATGAAGAGCCGGAGATTCCGAATTTTGGGAAACCGGGTTATGGGCCGGTTTTAGAAAACGGAATGGTTTTAGCTATTGAGCCAATGATTAATATAGGCGGTTGGGAGTGCCTTATACTTGATAATGGGTGGACGGCAGTAACTAAAGACGGCACTCCATCAGCGCATTTTGAACACACTGTAGCGATTACCGATAAAGGGCCGGTAATACTGACGCAATAGTATGGCAAAAGAAGAGTTAATCGAAACAGAAGGTAAAATAATTGAAGCGCTGCCTAATGCCATGTTTAAGGTAGAGCTTGAAAACGGGCATGTAGTACTGGCGCATGTTTCCGGTAAAATGCGCATGAATTTTATCAGGATACTTCCGGGCGATAAAGTAAAATTAGAACTTTCTCCTTATGATTTAAGCCGGGGGAGAATTACTTTTAGGGTGAGATAAATGAAGGTAAAAGCTTCGATTCGTAAAATTTGCGATAAGTGCAAAATTATAAAAAGAAAAGGAGTGGTGCGGGTAATTTGCGCAACCTCTAAACATAAACAAAGGCAAGGTTAGATTATTTTTTTAAGGAGAGTATATGCCAAGAATTATCGGTGTTGATATACCTAAGGAAAAAAGGATTGAGATTGCCCTCACCTATTTATATGGGATAGGCCGGGCGCTTTCGAATGTTGTGCTTAAGGAAGCCGGGATTAATCCGGATAAGCGGGCAAAAGATTTAAGCGAGGAAGAGGTTTCGCGCATTACGGCTATCCTTCAAAAAGGAAGCTTAAGGATTGAGGGCGACCTTAGGCGCGATATATCCCAGAATATTAAACGCCTTATGGATATTGGTTCCTGGAGGGGGATGCGCCATAAAAAAGGGCTTCCGGTAAGAGGGCAGCGTACGCGAACTAACGCACGGACCAGAAAAGGAAAGAAAAGAGTGAACTTAGCATCACCTATAAAAAAAGCTGAAAGCGCACCAAAAGCCGCCAAGCCTGCGGTAAAATAGAGGAGACAAATATCATGGCAACAAAAGATAAAGCAAAGAAGAAAAAAATCGCACGAGGCATAACCAGCGGTATCGCCTATATCCAGGCAAGTTTTAATAATACAATAATTACTATAACCGATAAAGGCGGCAATGTAATAGCGTGGAGCGCCCCGGGTTGTGTCGGTTACAGCGGTTCTAAGAAATCTACGCCATTTGCCGCTCAAATCGCGGCAACTGACGCGGCGCGTAAGGCTAAAGAAGTCGGCCTTAAGGAATTAGAGGTTTATGTAAAGGGGCCTGGTTTTGGCAGAGAGTCGGCAATCCGGGCGCTTCAGGCAGCAGGATTAGCGGTAACTTTAATTAAGGATGTGACTCCTATTCCTCATAATGGTTGCCGTCCTAAGAAGAAAAGGAGAGTCTAACTCATGGGCCGTTATACTGGTGCAGTTTGCAGATTATGCCGCAGGCAAGGCGAAAAATTATTTTTAAAAGGGACTAGATGCCAGACTGAAAAATGCGCGGCTAGTAAAAGAGCGTATCCGCCGGGCCAGCATGGCCAGGGCAGGAGGCAGAAGCTCTCTAACTATGGCGTGCAGCTAAAAGAAAAACAAAAGGTCAAGAGAATTTACGGGGTGATGGAGAAACAATTCCGTAAATATTTTAAAATTGCTTCAAAGTCTAAAGGCGTAACCGGTAAGGTGCTTTTGCAGCTGCTCGAGCGCAGGCTTGATAATGTAGTTTTTCGTATGGGCCTGGGGATTTCGCGATCACAGGCGCGCCAGATTGTCAGGCACAATTTGATAGCAGTTAATTCCCGCAGGGTCAATATTCCTTCATATTTGGTTGATAAGGATGATTTGATTGAAGTGAAGGCCAAAGACAAGGCCCGTGCCAAGATTAAAGACAACCTGGAGCTTTCTAAAGACAGGACTGTTCCGCCGTGGCTTGAGTTTGTTCCCGCTGATATGAAGGCAAAAGTTTCAAGGCTTCCGGAAAAAGGCGATATCCAGCAGCCGATACAAGAGCAGTTAATCGTCGAGTTGTATTCTAAATAATATTTGTAATTTTATTAATATAAGGGGGTAATATGGGCATAAAATGGAGAGATTTTCAATTTCCTAAGAAGCTTGAATGCGATGAGTCGACATATACTGATACTTACGGGAAATTCCAGGCAGCTCCTTTTGAAAGAGGCTATGGCGTAACTTTAGGCAATTCCTTAAGAAGGGTCCTGCTTTCTTCCATAGAGGGCAGCGCGGTTACCGCGATTAAAATTGCCGGAGTTTCTCATGAATTCTCCACGATCCCCGGAGTATTAGAGGATGTCCCGGAAATCATATTAAATATCAAAAGCCTGGTAATAAATTCTCATTCCAAGATTCCCAAAACAATCTATTTAAAGGCTGATAAAAAAGGCGCGGTCAAGGCCAAGGATATAGAAGCGGATGAGACAATTGAAATTATTAATCCTGAATTGCATATCGCTACCCTTACTAAAGATACTAAGCTTAATATTGAGATGGAGGTTTCCCGCGGCAGAGGTTATGTTGCGGCCGAATTAAACAAAAGAGAGGATAAGGTCGCAGGTTTTATCCCGGTGGACTCTATCTTTACCCCTATTAAGAAGATTAATTATTTTGTCGAGGATACGCGCGTAGGCCAGCGCACTGATTATGATAAGTTGATCTTAGAGATTTGGACCAACGGCAGTATTAATCCAAAAGATGCGCTGCTTTATGCGTCTAATATTTTGCAAAGGCATCTTGATATCTTCGTAAATTTTGGCCAGCTGCCTGAAGATATCGCCGAAGAAGAGCCGGAGATGACCAAGGAGGATGCGGCCCTTTATGAAAAATTGAGGCTGCCGATTTCCGAGCTTGAGCTTTCGGTGAGAAGCTCTAACTGCTTAAGAGAAGCAGGGATTAAAACCATCGCAGACCTGGTCAGGAAAACTGAAGATGAGATGCTCAACTTTAAAAATTTCGGCAAAAAATCTCTTACTGAGATTCAGGAACTGCTTGTAGGCATGGGTGTTACTCTGGGGATGCAGGTTGATCCTAAGAAAATAAAGAAGGGTTAAATAAGATGAGACACGCAAAGAAGAGGCTGCAACTGGGCCGTTTTACCAGCTGGCATGACGCGACAATAAAGAGTTTAGCTAAAAATATGGTTACTTACCAAAGTATTAAAACTACCTCGGCAAGGGCTAAATCTTCCAAGCAAATAATTGAAAAACTTATAACTTTAGCCAAGAAGAATACGTTATTTGCGCGCAGGCAGGCGCAAAGAATCTTGGGAGAACATAAGTTGGTAAATTTACTTTTTAATGAGATCGGCCCGCGTTTTTCCAAACGTAATAGCGGTTTCACCCGGATTATTAGTTTAGGCTCCCGGCGCGGGGATGACGCGGAAATGGTTATTTTTGAGCTGACTGAATTAGAGAAGAAAGAAGTCAAGAAGCCAAAACATGCCAAAGAAGCAAGCCATGCGGTAACCGAAGAAACGGAGAAAGCTGCCGAAGCAAAAGAAACGCCGGAACAAAAAAAGGAAACCAAGGCAGCTGTTAAGGAAAAGCCTGTTGATGAGAAAAAACCGCCGAAGAAATTTATGGGCGGCCTAAGGAC
>JAHFFR010000005.1:15779-22661 GCA_023247825.1 Candidatus Omnitrophota bacterium | reverse complement strand
GTTACTTTTGCCGCAGGAGAGCCGGACTTTGATACCCCTGATTTTATAAAAGAAGCCGCGATAAAGGCAATTACTTCTGGATTTACCAAGTACACTCCCACGACCGGTATCCCTGAATTAAAAAAACTCATCTGTCAGAAATTTAAAAAAGACAATTCCATAGAGTATGCTCCGGATCAGGTTATTGTTTCAAATGGGGCAAAGCATAGTATTTATAATGCGCTTATGGTGCTGTTGAACCGCTGCGATGAGGCCCTTATTCCTTTGCCTTATTGGGTAAGTTACCCTGAGATGGTCAATCTTTGCGGGGCAACCCCGCGTTTTATAAAAACAACCGCTGAAAATAATTTTAAAATCTCCGCAACAGACCTCACTAAACATATTACCCCAAAAACCAAAGTACTTATTCTTAACAGCCCGTCAAACCCTGCCGGTTCAGTTTATAATAGAAAAGAATTAGAGGCAATTGCCAAAATATGCGTGGATAAAAATATTTTTGTAATCAGCGATGAGATTTATGAAAAGATTATTTTTGACGGTTTAAAGCATGAATCTATTGCCAGTTTTAATAAGGATATCTATAATTTAACGATTACGGTCAACGGTTTGTCGAAAAGCCATTCAATGACCGGCTGGCGTATTGGCTATCTGGGTGCGCCGGCCGATGTCGCATGCGCCATTTCAAATTTACAGGACCACTCAACCTCTAACCCCAATTCTATCGCCCAGAAAGCAGCGGTGTCGGCATTAAGCGCGCCGGAAGATTTTACGCGCGAAATATGCCGGGAGTTTGAGAAAAGAAGAGACTATCTGGCCTCAAGGCTTAAGGAAATCAGGGCTTTAAGTTTTTTCCTTCCGCAGGGCGCATTTTACATGTTCTGCAATATATCCAAAACCGGGCTTGATTCCATTGATTTTGCCAAGCGCCTGCTTGATGAGGAGTATGTAAGCGTTATCCCCGGCGCTGCATTCGGTATGGATGACCACATAAGGATAAGTTTTGCCACTAGCATAGAGGAACTGCAGAAAGGCATGGAC
The DNA here is from genome assembly GCA_023247825.1 of Candidatus Omnitrophota bacterium. Taxonomy (GTDB): domain Bacteria; phylum Omnitrophota; class Gorgyraeia; order Gygaellales; family Profunditerraquicolaceae; genus UBA6249. Next base: position 21,623 of record JAHFFR010000005.1, on the reverse strand, counting down.
AGGTTGAAGGGGTGGGTGGAAAAATTATGAGCGCTCAAACAATAGCTGAAAAAATATTAAGTAAACATGCCGGCAAAAATCTATCCGCAGGCGATTTTGCGGTTTGTAAAGTGGATTTTGCATTCGGCCAGGACGGCACTTCATCAATAATAATTGACCGCATCAAAGACTTGGGGGTAAAAAAACTAAAGACAAAATTTTGCATGGTAATTGACCACAGTGCTCCGAGCCCCAGCGAAGGGGTCTCGCGCGTGCATAAGAAGATGCGTGATTTTTCGCAAAGTTTTAATTCGGAGATTTTTGATATTGGCTGCGGGGTATGCCATCAGGTTATTCCTGAATCAGGGAATATCCTTCCCGGGGACCTGGTTTTAGGGGCTGATTCTCATACCTGCACTTATGGCGCCCTCGGCGCGTTTTCCACGGGAGTCGGTTCTACTGATTTGGCAATCGCGCTTTCTACGGGAAAAAATTGGTTTAAAGTTCCTGCTACTATAAAAATCATAATCAAAGGTAAATTAAAGAGAGGGGTTTTTGCCAAGGATGTAATTTTATATATAATCGGCAAGCTAAAAAGCGACGGCGCAACATACAAAGCAGTTGAATTTTCGGGTCCGGTGATTGATAATATGGGTATGGACGGCCGTTTTACCATCGCCAATATGCTGGTTGAAATGGGCGCAAAAGCAGGCTTTATGCCGGTTGATAAAAAAACTTTAGCCTGGTTAAAGCCGAGGGTTGGCAAGAACAGGCGTATTGAAAGTATCGAGGCGGACAAGGGGGCTATTTATCAGAATGCCTATGAATTTGATATCTCCAAACTTAAGCCGATGGTTTCTATGCCGCACAGTGTGGATAATACCGCGCCGGTATCCTCTTTAAAGAAAGTAAAAATAAATGAAGCTTTTCTAGGTACCTGTACCAATGGCCGCATAGATGATTTTTTGGCCGCGGCAAAGGTTTTAAATAAGCATAAAGTTTCTTCAGATGTTAAGTTGATCATTGCTCCCAGCTCGCGCGCTGTTTATCTTGAGGCCTTGAGGCTTGGCCTTATTGAAATATTCATTAAAGCCGGCGCAGTTATTGTTGCTCCGGGATGCGGGCCTTGCGTGGGTACGCATAACGGCATTCCCAGCGACGCAGAAGTAGTAATCTCAACCGCTAACCGTAATTTTAAAGGAAGAATGGGGAATCCTTCCGCGTTTATTTATCTGGCAAGCCCGGCGACAGTTGCCGCTTCAGCGCTTAAGGGGCATATAAGCGACCCAAGTGTTTACTTTTAACACCCTGCGTTTATTATAAGGAGGTTTTTATGGAAATTCGTGATTTGCTTTTAATGTGTATTGAAAAAGGCGCCTCCGATTTACACCTTACAGAGGATGAGCCTCCGATTTTACGTATTGACGGAAGTTTAATACGTACGGGTAAGGAAGTGCTGACTAAGCCGGATTTAAAGAAAATGATTTATAGCGTTCTTTCTAATTCTCAGAAAGAAATTTTTGAACGTGAATTAGAGCTTGATTTTTCGCTTGCCTTGCCGGGGCTGGACCGTTTCCGTGTAAATATCCATCTACAAAGAGGCAGCGTAGAGGGGGCGTTCCGCCGCATCCCTATAGAAATACCTACTGTTGAAAAATTAGGCCTGCCTAAGATTATATCTGAACTGGCGCGTAAACCAAACGGTTTAGTTTTAGTAACCGGGCCTACGGGCATGGGAAAAACCACAACCTTAGCCGCGATGATCGATTTAATTAACAGCGAGAGGGAATGCCTGATTACCTGCATTGAGGACCCGATAGAATTCATTTATCCCAACAAGAAAAGCATAGTTAAGCAGCGTGAAGTTTATTCTGATACGCATTCTTTTGCCGAAGCCTTGCGCCATGCGCTGCGCCAGGATCCTAACGTTATCGTGGTCGGTGAAATGCGCGATTTGGAAACTATTTCCACCGCTTTAACCGCAGCTGAAACCGGGCACCTTGTTTTGGCTACTTTGCACACCCCTGATGCGCCCCAGACTGTTTCAAGGATTATTGATGTTTTTCCCCCGCATCAGCAGCAGCAGGTTAAATTGCAGCTTTCTGATTGTTTGCAGGGGGTAGTTTCGCAGCTCCTTCTTCCTAATGCGTCGGGAAAAGGGAGGGTATTGGCTACGGAGATTATGATAGCCACTGCCAGTATCCGTAATCTTATCCGCGAGCAACAGATTGAACAAATTCCGACGATCATGCAGACAGGCCTGCAATATGGCATGAATACTATGGATAGGTCTTTAAAGGATCTGACTCAAAAAGGATTGATTACTCTGGATATAGCGATGTCTAAAGCAAAGAATATGGAGGAGTTTAAGCAGCTATGAGTATCGCGGGAAAAAGCATAAAATTAGGGGATAATATTAATACGGATTTTATTATCTCCGGCCGGTATAAATTCGCCATTACGGATATGAAAGAGCTGGCCAAGCATATTATGGAGGATATCGACCCGAATTTCCCGCAGAAGATTACGCCGGGTAAGTCTATTATTGTCGCCGGCAATAACTTCGGCATGGGCTCCAGCCGCGAACAGGCGCCCCTGGTAATCAAGGAGGCCGGCATTGTTGCTGTTTTATCCGGGCAATTTGCGCGCATATTTTTCCGCAATGGCTTTAATATCGGCCTGCCATTGATTGAAACCGATACTTCTAGAATTGACCAGGACGATGAGCTGGAAATTGATTTAGATAAAGGTATCGTAAAGAATTTAACCAAAGGTATTAATTTAAGTATTAAGCCTTTACCGAAGTTTATGCAGGAACTCCTGAACGAAGGCGGAATAATCAATTATTATAAAAAACACGGAGAACTGAAAATTTAAATGCAGCATAGGATAACCCTTATTCCCGGAGATGGCATTGGTTATGAAGTTTCTCTTGCAGCCACAAGGTGCATAGAGGCTGCAGGCGTAAATATTAAATGGGATAATGTGCTTGCCGGCAGTGATGCGCTTGATAAAACCGGAGAGCTCCTTCCTGAAAGCGCGTTAGATTCGATCAGAAAAAATAAAGTTGCCCTTAAAGGGCCGATCACTACTCCGATAGGCACAGGATTTCGTTCGGTAAATGTTGCGATCCGGCATGCCTTGGATCTTTATGCGTGCCTGCGGCCGGCGAAAAGTTATACCGGGGTAAAAAGCCGTTTTAAAGATATTGATTTAGTTATCGTCAGGGAGAATAGTGAAGATTTATATGCGGGCATCGAATATGAAGAAGGCAGGCCTGAAACAAAGGATTTGATCGAGAAAATAGAAAAAGATACAAAAAAGAGCATTCGTGCTGATTCCGGCATAACGATTAAGCCCATATCTAAATTTGCCTCAGAAAGGATCATTAGATTTGCTTTTGAGTATGCGCTAAAGAATAAGCGCAAAAAAGTTACCTGTGTGCATAAAGCAAATATCATGAAATTTACAGACGGGTTATTTCTGAAAGTTGCCCGGCAGGTCGCCGGTGAATTTGCCGGAAAAATAATTTTTGATGAGGCGATTGTTGATAATATGTGCATGCAGCTGGTGCAGAAGCCGCATAATTACGATGTCTTGGTGCTGCCTAACCTTTACGGCGATATTATTTCGGACCTGTGTGCCGGGCTTATCGGCGGATTAGGGATCGCCCCCGGAGCAAATATCGGCTCTGATATGGCCGTATTTGAAGCAGTGCATGGCTCTGCGCCAAAATATAAGGGAAAAAATAAAGTTAACCCTGCGGCTATGATTTTATCCGGCGCGTTAATGTTGCGCTATATCGGTGAAAATAAAGCGGCGGATAACCTGGAGGAAGCGGTAAAACAGGTAATCGCCGAAGGCAAATCCGTAACTTATGATTTAAAAGCTGATCCGCTCGACCCAACTGCTGTCGGGACTTCGCAGATGGCAGATGCAATTATTAACAAATTAAGGGAAAAGGCATAGGTTGATGAAAATTACTATTATTGGCGCAGGCAATGTCGGAAGCTTGACTGCGATGCGTATCGCCCAAGATGGGCTGGGGGATGTTTTTCTTATTGATGTAGTAAAGGGCCTTGCTCATGGCAAGGTCTTGGATTTAGAGGATGCCCGGCCGATCTTAAAATATAATTATAATATTAACGGCAGTGACGATATCGCTCAAATTAAAGGTTCCGATATTATTGTTATTACCGCCGGCCTTGCCCGTAAGCCGGGAATGAGCCGCGAGGAATTATTATCCAAGAATGCCCAGATTTTAAAGGGCATATGTTTAAATATTAAAGAATTAGCGAAAAAAGCGATTGTTATTGTGGTAACGAATCCTTTGGACATTATGACTTTCTTTTGCTTAAAGATTACGGGGTTTGCGCCGGCTAAACTTTTTGGCATGGGGATCAGCCTGGATACTGCCCGGTTTATTAATTTGATTTCGGAAGAGTTAAATTTGCCCGCTGCTGATATTGATGCATTGGTAATCGGCGCGCATGGCGAAAATATGCTTCCGCTGCCCGGTTTTTCTAAAGTTAAAGGCGTTGCTTTAGATGAGTTTATCAGCGACGATAAAATCAAGTCGTTAGTTAGCCGCACTATTTCCAGGGGCGCGGAGATTGTTGCAAATCTTGGAACGGGAAGCGCGTTTTTTGCCCCTTCAGCCGCAATTGAGGCGATTGTTAAGGCAATTGTAAAAGATGAAAAGCGGACTGTCGGGCTGTGCAGTTATTTAAACGGCCAGTATGGCATTAAAGATACCTGCATTGGTGTGCCTTGCCGCCTGGGCAAGGAGGGGATTGAACAGGTTATCGAATTAGACCTTGCGCCTGATGAAAAAGCTAAGCTGGTAAAATCAGCAATGCTGGTGGCTGGCGCAACAGCGCAATTATTTGCTTAAATCTTGCCTATGTATGATTTGGCTGTTATCGGAGCAGGGTGGGCGGGTTTTAACGCTGCCTTAAGGGCGAAAGAACTGGGTTTGGCAGTTTGCCTTATCGAAGCGGATCAAATCGGAGGCTGCTGCCTTAATTACGGCTGCATACCTACCAAAACATTAATCCAATCCGCAAAAATATTCTCGCTTGCTAAAAAATCAGCCGGTTTTGGCGTAGAATTAGATAATCTCCGCGTTAACTTCCAAAAAATCCAGGAGAGAAAAAATAAGATTATAAGTGATCTTGCGCAAGGCATGCAAAGCAGGCTGAAAGGGATTGATTTTATTAAGTCAACCGCTCAAATCATCTCTGCGCAGGAAATAAAAATCCAAGGCCGTCGGATTAATGCCAAATTTATACTAATTGCTACCGGAAGCCGCTCTGCCCAGCTGACCGGTTTAAAATTTGATAAAGAAAAAATAATTTCAAGCAATGAGGCCCTTTCATTAACAGAAATTCCCCGCTCATTATTGATTATCGGCGCAGGGGCCATTGGCTGTGAATTCGCAAGCTTATTTTCTGTTTTTGGCAGCCAGGTAGCTATTGTTGAGAAGTTACCGTCACTTTTACCGGGACAGGACAGGGACATAAGCAGGAAGATAGAGGTTATTTTTAATAAGAAAGGGATTAAGGTGTTTACCGGAGCAGATACCTCTAATTTTAATTTGGACGATTATTCGCGTATCTTGGTTTGCGCAGGCAGAACCCCTAATGTTTCGGGATTAGGTTTGGAAAATTTAGGCTTAAAATTAGAAAATAACAGAATAGCTGTTGATGATTATCTTAGGAGCAATATCGATAATATATATGCCGCGGGAGACTGCGCCTCGAAGATAATGCTTGCCCATTACGCGGCGTATCAGGGTATTAGCGCGGTTGAAAATATAGTTTCGAATAACAAGGATAAAGCGGATAATTCAATTGTGCCTGTTTG
>JAHFFR010000005.1:13359-15679 GCA_023247825.1 Candidatus Omnitrophota bacterium | reverse complement strand
ACGAAAGCTGATATTAGTTTTCCGTCTTTTGCTTCGGCACGAAGATTTTCGCCGTGCGCTCGCGGTTTGCGGCTCACTTTCGGCGTATTTACATATATGATCGAAGCCTTTCGTTCGCCGCAAGCCCTTGCACACTGGGCTTAGATAGTTCAAATGCCGAAAATCTTCTAATTGTGTCTCCAGCAAAAGCCGGAAAGCTTATAGCGGATACTGGATTGGCTGGGATTTCGAGCAATTCACTTTATCATTGACAATGCCTCGCTTCTAATGTAAATTAAAAAAATGGCGATTGATTATAAAAAAGAATTAGAAAACGCGGCCAGAAACATGATTTTTGTGCATGATCCTGACCTGTTAATCAAGATGATCGTGCGGATGATGGTCAATAAGGCAAAAATCGCCCACGCCAGCTTCTTTCTGCATAATAAAGAAAAACAAGGCTACCTGCTTACGGTCTCCAAGGGCTCATTAGGCAAAAAAATCCCCATAGATTTAATTTGTATTGATAAAGACGATGTTTTGATCCGTTTTTTCAGGGAGCATAGGAGCAGCTTTCTCTTTGGCAGGGAGGCATTGCTTTATAGCGAAGCAAAATCCGCGTTAAAAAACGTTAAATTAAAACAAGAGATCCGGCAGCAGCTTGCCCATGTCCTTTATCAAATGGAGCTTTTGGAAGCCGCGGTTTGTATTCCCAGCTATTTCCGGGATGAATTGCTCGGATTCCTGTTATTGGGAAAAAAAGATAACGGCAGGAAATTCATCGATGAAGAGCTGGATTTTTTTGTTGCCCTCAATTCTAATGTGGCAATGGCAATTAGAAACGCCCAGTTATTTAAAGAGCTGGAGTACCAATTAGACCGCAAACACCAGTTGTTTGTGCGCACTACCGTTGCTTTAGCTGCTGCTATTGAAGCCAAAGATCATTATACCCGCGGCCATACCAGCCGGGTGACAAATTTAAGTATTGAAATTGCCCGGAGAATCGGCCAGGAAAATAAAAAAGAATTCGATGCCAAATTTTTAGAGAACCTCTACATTGCCAGCCTCCTGCATGATATCGGCAAGATTGGCGTGCCGGAACATATTTTAAATAAGAGAAGCGGCCTTACTGTAGGCGAACGTAACCGTATTAAAGAGCATCCTATGATCGGGGTTAACATTTTAAAGCCGATTAAAGAGCTGGAAGGGGTTTTATCGGGGGTCAGGCATCATCACGAGCGGTTTGACGGCCTTGGTTATCCTGACGGGCTGGCCGGAGAGCAAATTCCTTTGGTTGCTTCTATAATTTCCGTGGCAGATTCTTTTGATGCGATGAACACCGACCGGCCATACCGGTTGGCCCTTGATAAGCAGGATGCGATTAATGAAATCAGAAAATTAAGCGGCAGGCAGTTTTCTCCCCAAGTCAGCGAAGTTTTTTTAGAACTCTGCAAGGAAGGTAAAATTTAAATTCTCTTATGCCTAAACGTATAATTTTAATGTATATTTCCGAGGTCTCAGGGCACAGAAGCGCAACTATGGCCATTGAAAGGGCAATAAAGGAATTGCAGCCGGATACTGAAATCCTGAATATCAATGCATTTAATTATACCAATCCAATATCAGAAAAAGTTATAAACCGTATTTATATGGAAGTAATCAAGCGCACCCCTAAAATCTGGGATTACCTTTATGATAACCCCAGCGTAGTTAAGAGCCTGGAAAATATTAAAAAGCGCGTCCATAAATCCAACTCACCGAAGCTTAAAAAACTTTTTGATGGTTTTAACCCCGATTTAGTAGTATGCACCCAGGCTTTTCCCTGCGGCATGGTTGCTGATTATAAAAAAACTTACGGGGTAAGCTTACCACTCGTTGCCGTGCTTACCGATTATATACCGCATTCTTATTGGGTGTATGATTCAGTAGATTATTATATAACTCCTTCGGAGGATGTTTCAGTAAGGTTGGAAAAAAAAGGAGTGGACCCTTCCAAGATTAAGGCCTATGGAATCCCGTTTGACCATAAGTTTAACCGGAAGGCGGATAAGGAAGAAATCTGCCGTAGGTTAAAATTAAATCCCAAGAAACCCGTGGTATTAATTATGGGCGGTGGGCAGGGGTTGGGCCCGATTAAAACCATCGTTAAGTCATTAGAAAAAAGCCGGCACGATATCCAGGAATTAATTGTTTGCGGGACTAATAAGAAATTATTTCGCAGCCTGAAACGCAAGATAAAGCATTATGAAAAGGATATCCGCCTGTTTGGCTTTGTGCAGAATATCCATGAACTGATGCATGTTTCTAAAATAATTTTATCCAAGCCGGGAGGGGTTACAAC
>JAHFFR010000005.1:0-13259 GCA_023247825.1 Candidatus Omnitrophota bacterium | reverse complement strand
GCCTGAAACGCAAGATAAAGCATTATGAAAAGGATATCCGCCTGTTTGGCTTTGTGCAGAATATCCATGAACTGATGCATGTTTCTAAAATAATTTTATCCAAGCCGGGAGGGGTTACAACTGCCGAGGTCTTGAGTATGGGGCTGCCCATGGTGATTGTTAAGCCTATTCCGGGTCAGGAAATCAATAATACTAATTTTTTAACGCTTAAAGGCGCTGCAATTAAGGTTGATGAGCCCGGCGAAGCGCATAAAGTTATTGATGGGTTATTAGACGATAAAGCCAAGCTGGACCGGCTTAAGTCGGCAGCATTAAAAATTGCCAAGCCGAACGCAAGCATGGATATCGCCAGGCTCCTCTTGAGCCTAGAATCGTGTTAAATTATTATTTATACCGCCTCGGCCAATTTATTGCTTTGGCCCTTCCATTAAGATTAGTTTATGCGGTTGCGGTTTTTCTGGCCGACATGCATTATTTTTTTGCATTCCGTGACAGGCGGTATGTTTTGGCTAACCTGCGGGTTATTTTTCCGGCTGAATCAAGCAGGAGTTTACGAGAAATAAGCCGCAAGGTTTTCCGGAATTTTGCAAAATATCTGGCAGATTTTTTCCGTTTTGAGAAATTAAACGTCCGGTATATAAATAAGAATATAAAATTAGAGAACCTGCATTATTTTGACGAAGCCCTGGCAAAGGGGAAAGGAGCAATTGTCCTGACCGCTCATCTTGGGAACTGGGAATTGGGAGGAGTGGTTATCGCGCAGCTGGGTTATCCTTTTTGGGTAGTGGCCCTGCCGCATAAAAATAAAAAAGTTAATGATTTTTTTGACGCGCAGAGAAGCAGAAAGGGAGTTAAGGTCATTGTTACCGGTAAGGCTGTGCGAAGCTGTATTTCTGAGCTTAGGCGCAACCATATGGTTGCCTTAGCCGGCGATAGGAATTTTACTGAGAAAGGAAGGCTGATAAATTTTTTTGGCAGGGCCGCTTATTTTCCTGAAGGGCCGGCAGCTTTAAGCCTCATGACCGGCTCATGCATTGTCCCGGGTTTTATGTTGAGGAACCCGGATGACAGCTTTACGTTAAGGATAGAGAAACCGATAGAATTTTTACCAAGCGGTGACAAGGAAAGAGACCTGGTCGAATTAATTAAAGTTTATAAGAATATTTTTGAAGATTATATCCGTAAGTATCCGGAACAGTGGTATGTTTTCCGCAAGTTTTTCAGCTAAACAAATATGCGCACTTGTGTAATAATCCCGACTTATAATGAATCGAAGGAAATCGCGCACTTAATCAACCGGATAATTAAATTAGGACTCCAAGCGATTGTAATTGATGATGGCTCGCAGGATGATACGGCAAATATTGCCGTATCATGCGGGGCTAAAGTTTTACGCAATGACTTAAATGCCGGCAAGGGGGCATCTTTAATTAAGGGGTATAGTTATGCTATTAGCCGGGGTTTTGATGCGGTAATCAGCATGGACGGCGACGGCCAGCATTCCTGCGATGATATAGGGGCATTTATTCAAAAAGCGGAAACTTCTCAAGCCGCAATTATCGCCGGTAATCGTATGGCAATGACCAAGGGAATGCCTATTTTACGCATTTTAACCAACCGTTTTATATCATGGCTGATTTCATTAATTACTAAGCAGTATATTCCCGATACGCAATGCGGATTCCGCCTGATCAAGAAAGAGGCGCTGCAGAAGATAGATTTGGCTACCTCTAAATATGAAACTGAATCTGAGATTTTAATTAAGGCAGCGCGGTTAGGTTTTAAAATTGAATCTATTCCGATTAAAACGATTTATTCCGGACAGCTTAGCCGGATCAATCCTTTTATCGATACTTTAAGGTTTTTACGTTTTATAATCCTGGAGTCTATAAGGAGCCTTAAACATGCTTAATGTTCTTTTGCATTGGTTAAAGGAGCTGCCAAAGGAATATGTTGTGATGATTGTAGGCGCGCTGCCTATTGCGGAATTAAGAGGGGCAATCCCGCTGGCATTGTCATTCGGGATGCCGCTGGCTGAGGCCTTTTGGCTTTCTGTATTGGGTAATTGTATAATTGTGGCGCCTGCGCTTTTTCTTTTTGAGCCGGTTACGGGAGTTTTAAGAAAATTTAAAATTTGGTCGCGTTTTTTTGACTGGGTTTTTGAACGCACCAAAAAAAACTCTGATTCTATCCAGAAATATGAGGCTTTAGGTTTAGCTATTTTTGTGGCCATACCGCTGCCGATGACCGGGGCATGGAGCGGAGTGATTGCCGCTTCATTATTCAAGATCCGTTTTCGTTACGCGTTTACTGCTATAATTGCCGGGGTATTTTGCGCAGGGCTGATAGTTTTAGCTTTATGCGCTTTAGGAATGTTAAGCTGGAAGGCGGTTTGCGGATGATCCAGGTTTATACGGGTAATGGTAAAGGCAAGACTACCGCGGCGCTCGGTTTGGCTTTAAGGGCAGCAGGTGCGGGGTTGAATGTTTATATCGCGCAGTTTGCCAAAGGCTGTGTTTGCAGTGAACATAAGGCATTAAAAAAAATAAAAAATATAAAACTGGAGCAATTTGGCAGAGGCTGTTTTATTAAATATAAGCCTCAACAGATCGATAGGGTATTAGCCGGTAATGGATTAAAGAAGGTTAAAAGTATTGTTGCCAGCAAGAAGTACAGGGTAATTATTTTAGATGAAATTAATATTGCTTTGAAGTTAAAGCTGGTTTGCCTTAAAGATGTGCTTGACCTGATTAAGCAGCTGCCGGAAGATGCCGAGCTAATACTAACCGGCCGATCTGCTCCTGTTCAACTTATCAAAGCCGCAGATTTAGTGAGCCGGATAAAAGAAGTTAAGCATTATTACAGGAGAGGATTCAAAGCAAGAAAAGGCATAGAATTATAATCGGAAAATTTATTGACAAATCTTTGTTGGGTGCTAAAGTAATTAGAACAAATTAAAAATATAGGTTTAAGGGAAATCCGTTGAACAGAAATCGGATGCGGTCCCGCCGCTGTAAGGGGTTACGAAAGTTGCATTAGCCACTGTGATGACAGATGTCAGCATGGGAAGGCGCAGCAAGTAGGATAAAGCCTCGAGCCAGAAGACCTGCCTATATAAAAGTAACGCCTCGTGGAATGGGCCAAAAGTATTATTAGGGTGAAGCCCGATCCAGGTACAAAAAAGTACCAGGTCGGGATTTTTATTTTATGAAGAAAATTATCCTGTTAAATTTATTTCTTTGTTTATTTGCTGTTGGTATTGCCCAGGCAGCGCCACGGTATATTTCTCTTGCGCCTTCAACCACAGAGATCCTTTTTGCTTTGGGGCTGGATAAAGAAGTCGTTGGGGTAAGCACTTACTGCAATTATCCTGAACAAGTAAAAAATAAAGCCAGGGTCGGAGATTTTAGCAATCCCAATATCGAGAAAATAATTTCTTTGAAACCGGATTATGTTTTCTGCACCGGGCTTGAACAGGCTCCGGTTGTTGAGCAACTAAGGCAGCTTAATTTCAAGGTCTATGTTGCTGACCCTGTGAATATGGAAGAGTTATTTAAATCGATTAAGGAAATCGGCCAGATAACCAATGAAACGGCAGGGGCTTTGGCTTTGATAGAGAAAATGAGATTTGAAGTCGCTGCAGTGGCCTCGAAAGTAAAGTTAATTCCGCAGAAGGATAGAGTTAAAATCTTTATTGAGATCTGGCATGAGCCGCTGATGACTGCAGGTTCCGGCTCTTTTGTGGATGAGCTGATTACCTTAGCCGGCGGAATTAATATTGCGCATGATGTGGCAAGGCCTTATTGTAATTACAGTGCCGAGAATGTAATTAGCCTTAATCCGCAATGTATAATTATGGCATATATGGACAAAGAAACGCCGCTAAGGTTAATTAAACAGCGTTTTGGCTGGGATAAAATTGATGCTGTTAAGAATGGGCGGGTATTTAACGATATTAATCCTGATGTTTTACTCCGGCCGGGGCCTAGAATAACCCGGGGTTTGGCCGAGGTTTATAAAAAATTATACCTATAAAGGATAATTATGCATTTTAAAAGAAGCCTTTTAATTCTATTTTTACTGCTTTGTGTTGCCATAATTTTTGCTTTGATAAAGGGCGCAGTAAATATTCCGCTGGCCAATCTCTTGTTTAAAGATAACCAGGTTATTTTTAACCTGCGCCTGCTGCGTATAGCAGCGGCAATCCTGGTTGGAAGCGGCTTGTCAGTCTCCGGGATAGCACTGCAGTCAATTTTAAGGAATCCACTGGCTGAGCCGTATTTGCTGGGGACATCAAGCGGCGCAGGTCTGACGGCGGTAATCGCGGTGATATTAGGAGTCTCAAGGATTTATATGCCGCTGGCAGCATTTCTGGGAGCAATATTAAGCATATTGATAGTTTATAGCTTGGCCAGGGGAAGAGGGGTAATCGCTGATAAATCATTGATTCTTTCCGGGGTAATTATATCAGTGGCTTTTTCTTCGGTCATCGTATTTCTTGTATCGTTGTTCGGGAACCAGGCAATGCATGAGATGAACTGGTGGCTATGGGGCAGCCTGCAGGTCTATGATTATAAACTTCTGCTTCTGGTTGCTCTTGTTGTTATTCTGGGGATATGCGTGGTCTATTTTTTTGCCCAGGACCTAAATGCAATCAGTATGGGAGAAGAGGAGGCAATGCATTTAGGTATAGATACGCAAAATATAAAGAAGATCCTGATTTTAACCACCGCTTTAATTACTGCCAGCCTTATATGTATTTGCGGGATAATCGGATTTGTCGGGCTTATAGTGCCGCATATGATGCGGCTGGTAGCCGGCCCGAATCATAAAGTGCTTATACCTACGACTTGCCTTGCTGCTTCCGTATTTATGGTTTTTTGCGATCTTTTATCGCGTACGCTTTTTTCGCCGGTTGAAATACCAATTGGCGTGATTACGGCAATAATCGGAACTCCGGTATTCATCATTCTTTTGAAAAAAGGAAAGAGAATTTAATGAGCGTCCTGCTTAGGATAAATAATTTACGCGGCGGCTATTACAAGGAAGATGTTATCAGGGGATTGTCTCTTAACGTAAATCAGGGAGATTTTTTGGTAATTATCGGTCCTAACGGCTCAGGAAAGACAACTCTTCTGCGTTTGGCTACGCGGGTGCTGAATATAAAGAATGGAGAGGTCCTTTATAAAGATGAAAATATCCTGGAGATGGAGTTAAAGGAATTTTGCCGTAAGGTAGCTTTTGTTTCGCAGGATATCGCAACCGGTTTTTCTTTTACAGTCATGGAGCTGGTTTTAATGGGGAGAATCCCGTATTTAAAAAGGCTGCAATTTGAAACTAAAAGAGATATCGAGATTGCGCAGGAGAAGCTTGCCCTGACCGATGCCTTAAGTTTAAAAGATAAGCGTATTGATGAGTTGAGCGCAGGCGAACGGCAGAGGGTAGTTATTGCCCGCGCTCTTGCGCAGGAACCAGAGCTTTTATTTTTGGATGAGCCTACTTCGCATTTGGATATCGGGCATCAAATACAGACCTTGGATTTATTAAAGAAACTTAACCGCCAGAATAATCTTACTATCGTAATGATCTTGCATGATTTAAATTTAGCCAGCGCATATTCCAATCGCATTGCCTTGCTAGATAACGGGATTATTTTTAAGGAGGGTAGCCCTGATGAGGTTTTGACCTATGAGAATATTGAGTCAGTTTATAAAACTATTGTTTTGGTGAACAATAACCCGTTAACAGGTAAGCCAAACGTGGTCCTGGTCCCTGGAGACAGATAATGACGACAAAACTTGTTTTAATCCGTCATGGCATAACCAAATGGAATAAGCAGGGCCGCTACTGCGGGTATAAAGATATAAATTTAAGCAGCCAGGGCAGAACCCAGGCAGCTAAATTATGTAAGAGCCTTAAGAAGGTTAGTTTCGATAGAATTTATTGCAGTGATAGAAAGCGCGCCCTTCAAACCAAAGCTATAGTTTTTGGAAAGGCTGTTTTTACTAAGCTAAAGGATTTAAGGGAAATTCACTTTGGCGTGTTTGAGGGATTAAAGTATGGGCAGATAATGGAGAAATACGCGCAGATTTATGAAAAGTGGCTGAAAGATCCTTACCGGGGCAAAATTCCGAGAGCAGAATCAATGCAACTTTTTAAGAGAAGAATTTTAAAGGTTATGAAAGAGATTGTTCAACTTAATCGCGGAAAAACCGTTGCCGTAGTCTGTCACGGAGGAGTAATTGGCATGTTTGTGAGTAGTATACTAAAAAGCAGAAATTTCTGGAACTATGTGCCTTCTGCGGCAAGTGTAACGATTACGGAATGCAAAGATAATAAGTTTAAGATAAAGAAATTTAATAATAAAACGCACTTGAGGTAAATTATGGGGAAAATTACTTTAATTTTGGGAGGAGCGCGCAGCGGAAAAAGTTCCTATGCCTTAGAACTGGCTAAAAAACATAAGAAGGTTGCCTTTATCGCTACTTGCCAGGGTTTGGATAAAGAAATGCGCCAGCGGATCAGGCTGCATAAAGAAACAAGGCCAAAACATTGGGAGACTTTCGAAGAACCAAAAGATCTGGCAAGATTGTTAGGCATGATTAATAATAGTTTTGATTGCATTTTTATCGATTGCCTGACTCTCTTAACTTCGAATCTTATTTTATCCGGGGATAAAGAAGCAAATGTTTTAAAAAAGATTAAGGAACTTCTGTTTGTTTTGAATGAAAAAAAAGCAAGGGTGATTCTTGTTTCCAATGAAGTGGGGTTGGGGTTAGTCCCTGCAAATAAGCTAGGACGAGAGTTTCGCGATATCGCAGGTAAAGTAAATCAAATAGCGGCGCAGAAGGCGGGTGAGGTTTTTTTTATGACCGCGGGGTTGCCGTTAAAAATAAAGTAATAATAAAAAGGAGGAGGATATGGCACAGAAGAAGAGAGTGAGGGCGCTCAAGCAGGTAAAAGAGGAGAGAGCAGGATCAGGCACTATCGCTTACCGACTGAAATGCGCTAAAACAGCTAATGGGTTGTCGCATTTTGTAATGTATGGAGATGTGCAGAAGGAGAAAACAGTCCTTTAGAATTTAACCAGGCTCCCTGCCGTTACTTAAGCAGGGAGCCAATAACCAAGGAGCAATTTTGATGTCAGGCGGCTTAACTGTTTGGAAAAACAATAAAAATGATATAGTCCTTGATCCGGATAATCTTTTTTGGGTAATTACTCCAAATCAAGGTGATCACAAGGTTTTTATCTCCGAGAAAGTCATTAATTTTTACAAGAACGTTAGAAATAAGCTGTCCGCTGAAATTAAGGATTTTAGGTTTAGCCGGGATTTGACGGCTATTTATATTGATCCCACAGATAAATGTAATGCCAACTGCGCCTATTGTTATATACCCAACCAAATAAGGAAAAACGGCCATTCTATGAGCTGGGAGGAGCTTGATTTTGTCTTAAGAAAAATAAAAAAACATTTTGAAGGAAAGAAAAGAAAACAGGTGATAATTTTTCACGCCAGCGAACCGCTATTGGTCAAAGGAATTATATTCAAGGCGATTAAAGAATACAGCCGTGTTTTTAAATTCGGGCTGCAGACCAACGCCATCTTATTAGAAAAAGAGGATGTGATTTTCTTAAAAAAGTACCATGTTGGTGTTGGTATATCACTTGATTCATTTTCTTCTTCGGTAAACAACAGGTTAAGGCCGGCAGGGCAAGGCGCAGGCAATTTTTCTCATGCAGTCAGGGCGATAGAATGGTTTGACGGCTACAAAGGGCTCAATGTCATTACTACGGTAACCAAGCTAAACGTAAGAGATCTTCCCGGCATGGTAAGATTCATGCATTCTAAAAAAGTGCCTTGCGTTCTACTTAATCCGATGCGTTTTACCCATTCAGGCTCACTTAGATTAAAACCTGATGAAAAACTTTTGGCTAAATATTTTATCAAGGCGGTTGATACAGCGATAGCGCTGTCCAAGAATTCAAAGCACAGGATTATAGTAGGGAATTTCGCTAATACAATTTTGGCTATAATTGCTCCACTTGCCCGCAGGTTAATGTGCGATATCTCACCTTGCGGGGGAGCGAGGTGTTTTTTTACCATTACCGCAAAAGGAGAGATGATTCCTTGCGGGGAGTTTATCGGAATAAAGGGGTTTTCCGGAGGAAATATCTTTAAAACTTCAATCACAAAGGCGATGGTATCAAAACCATTCAAAAATATCAGAGATAGATTCGTGGAAAAAATCAGAGAATGCAATGTTTGCGATTTCAGGAATATATGCGGCGCGCCTTGTCCGGCGGAACTGCATTCGTTTGGAAATATGTATCAAAAGTCAGTATTCTGTAATTTTTATAAAGAAATAATTAAGTATGCGTTTAAGATGATTGTTGAGGATAAGGTTAAATATCTTCTGCGCGATGAATCATCAGGAATGCTCAAATTTGCGTACAATTTTAATCCAGCATAGAATCTTAAAAGGAAAGAAGAAATGGAAAAACTAAGCCAGACAATTAAAAAGATTACTAAGCTAAATTATAAACTTATGGAGGATACGCAACTGAGGCTGGATAATCTTACTAAGCCTTTGGGAAGCCTGGGGAGGTTAGAGGAACTAGCTAAGCAGATTGCGGGAATTATAGGTAAAGAGAGCCTTGAATTAAAAAATAAGGTTATCTTTACATTGGCTGCGGATCATGGAGTGACTGAAGAGGGGGTGAGCGCATACCCCAAAGAGGTTACCGTTGAAATGGTCTATAATTTTTTAAGAGGCGGGGCGGGTATAAATGTTTTAGCCAGGCATGCGGGAGCAAAGGTTATAGTTATAGATATCGGCGTTGCCGAAGATTTAAAACCCGATCCCAAGCTGGTTATTAAAAAAGTTGATTACGGGACAAAGAATATGGCAAAGGGCCCGGCAATGACCAGAGATGAAGCAGTAAAGGCAATCGAAACCGGCATAGAAATATTTAATCAAGAATTAAAAAACGGAATTGATATTGCCGGAACCGGCGAAATGGGCATTGGCAATACAACTAGCGCCAGCGCTATAACCGCCTGTTTTACCAAAAAACCAATCGAAGATATAACCGGCAGGGGCGCCGGGTTAGATGATAAAGGCTTGAATAATAAAATTAATATTATAAAGAAATCTTTATCTGTAAATAACCCGGATTCAACTGACCCGATTGATGTTTTGTCAAAAGTAGGCGGTTTTGAGATTGGAGGGCTGGCGGGGATAATTTTGGCCGCGGCTGCAAATAAAGTGCCTGTGGTCATTGATGGTTTTATTTCAGGATCTGCCGCGTTAATCGCTTATCATCTTGAGCCAAAAGTTAAGGATTATATGATTGCCGCGCATTGTTCAGTAGAGAGCGGCCATAGAGTTATTTTGGAGCATATTGGATTAAAGCCTCTTATGGATTTAAATTTAAGGCTGGGAGAAGGCACAGGCGGAGCTTTAGGCATAGGGTTGGCTGATGCTGCGATCAAAATCTTGACCCAAATGGCTACTTTTAAGAGTGCGCATGTATCGGAGAAGAACAAAGAATGATACCTTTTTTATTAGCGTTACAGTTTTTGACCATCATACCGGTAAGAATAAAAGAAATCAGCGGGCAAAAAATAGCAGCTTCGATGGCATATTTTCCGCTTGTTGGCCTGTTCTTAGGAATGATTCTTACCGGAGTAAATCTGGTATTATCGTATTTAGGATTTCCGTATCTGGCTTTGAATGTAATCCTGGTAGTCGTCCTGATTATTATTACCGGGGGCATGCATTTGGATGGCTTGTCAGATACTGCTGATGCTTTTTTAAGCGGAAAACCCAGGGAAGAAATGCTTAATATAATGCGTGATTCTCACGTAGGAGTAATGGGTGTTTTAAGCCTGATAAGCATAATACTCTTAAAGATCGTTTTACTTTTTTCAATAGGCGGTTTTTCAAGAGTAAACGCCATAATTTTAATGTGTATTGTAAGCCGCTGGTCTGTAGTTCTGATAATGTTTTTCTTTCCCTATGCCCGCCAGGAAGGAAAGGCCGGTTTGTTTATCCGGGGTATGAATCTGAAGATTTTTATTCTTTCCACAATCGTGGCTATTACCTGCGCGTTTGTGATTTGGGATATAAAGGGGTTAATTGTATTATTAATAGCTGCTATTTTTGCTTGGATAATTGGAAAATTTGTCAGCCGTAAAATCGGCGGGATAACCGGAGATACATTGGGAGCAACGATTGAGTTAACGGAAGTAGTTACTTTATTAATTGTTTGTATCGGACAAGGAATAATCTATGGATA
The DNA here is from genome assembly GCA_023247825.1 of Candidatus Omnitrophota bacterium. Classification (GTDB taxonomy): domain Bacteria; phylum Omnitrophota; class Gorgyraeia; order Gygaellales; family Profunditerraquicolaceae; genus UBA6249. Next base: position 2,959 of record JAHFFR010000005.1, on the reverse strand, counting down.
ACAATAAGGCAATAGCATCGTGGAGCGGCGGTAAGGACAGTTGCTTGGCTTGTTACAGGGTTATGCAGCAGGGTTATGATGTAAGGCTGCTTTTGAACTTTATCTCCCGGGAATCAAAGCGCGGATGTTTTCATGGGATTGAAGGTAGATTATTAAAGCATCAGGCGGATCTAATCGGTATTCCTTTGGCGCAAAAAGAGGTTAGCCCGGATATGGCAAAGTATGAAGAGGAGTTTAAGTCTGCGGTAACCGAGTTAAGAGGCGAGGATATTGGTTCGATGGTTTTCGGCGATATTTACCTTTTGGAGCATGAGAGCTGGATTGAGCGTGTCTGCGGCGATTTAAAGATTAATGCCTTGGAGCCGCTTTGGAATAATCCTGCAGAAAATATTATTGATGAATTTGTTAGGGTTGGATTTAAAGCAATCATCGTTAGCTGTAAGGCAGATGTAATGGGCAAAGAATTTCTTGGCCGTTATATTAATAAAGAATTGGTCGAAGAGTTAAAGAAAAGAAATATTTGCCCCTGCGGGGAGAAAGGAGAGTTCCATACTTTAGTGGTTGATGGGCCGATTTTCAGGAAGCCGATCAAGATACTTGAGGCTGAACCTGTAATTAAGGAAAGTTTCTGGAAACACTGGTTTTTAGATATTAAAAAATACGCTTAATACTTCTTAAGGATACAAAACCAGATAGGTGAAGGAAGCCCTGGTGTAAGCCCAGGCACTGTCCCGCAACGGTAAACTGCCCGTAACTTGGAGCAGGAGTCCGGCCGATCACCTATTTTGGGGAGTACTTTCGGAGAAAAGGAAAGGAATTAACAATGAAAAATGTTTACAGGAAATCGTTTATATCCGCATTACTAGTTATAACCCTGTCAGGAATTGCCCGCGCAGAAGATGTTGAGTTGGATAAAATTGTAGTTACACCTTCAAGAATAGAAGAATCTTCCGAAGATGTTGGACGTGTTGTAGATGTAGTTACCTCAAACGATATAGAGAAAAGCGGTGCGCAGAATTTAGCTGATGCTTTAACTGATTTTACTTCAGTTAATATAAGTAATTATGGCGGGCCGGGCACTGACAAAAACATCAGGATGCGCGGTTCGACCGCTGCTCAGGTTTTGGTTATGGTTGATGGCAGGCCGGTAAATAATCCCCGTGACGGACAGGTGGATTTAAGCACAATCCCGCTTGAAAATATAGATAGGGTTGAAGTTATGCACGGCCCGGGTTCAAGCTTATACGGCAGTTCGGCTATGGGCGGAGTTGTCAATATTATTACTAAGAGTCCGCCTAAATCAGGCCAGAAGGTCGAAGCTTATTCAAGTTTTGGCACTGCCCGGACTTATGTTGAGCGTTTGTCGCAAGGCGCAAAAATTTCTAAATTTGGTTATCTTATTAGCGGTGAATATCAAAGTTCAGTGGGTTTTCGTCCTAATTCTGCTTTTAATGCCGAAGCATGCAATCTGAAATTAGGGTACGAACTCAATAACCAGAATAATATAAACTTGAATTCGGGTTTTTATAAAAATAAGTTAGGGGTGTCAGGTTCACTAACTTATTTTGATCCAGATGATAAACAGAATACGCTGAAGCGTTTTTTTGATTTTAACTGGGATTTTAAACCAGATACACAAACCGACTTGTCTGCGAAGGTATATCAAAATTATGATAGGTTGGAATTTATGGAAAATGGAGCCGAACAAATATGGGATACTGCTAATAAAAAAGACATTCATGCTACTACGGTAAGAGGGGTTGATTTACAGTTTGATAAACAGCTATTAGATCTATACCGGTTGGTATGCGGTTTTAATTACGTCAAGAATATGAATGACAGCACTGCTACGGCAAAACATGAATATAGTGTTACTGCAGGGTATCTGCAAAACCACCTTGATTTGTTTGAAAAATTGAAAATAAACTTCGGCGCCAGGCTTGATGATTATTCTAACTTAAGCACTCAAATCAACCCCAATTTTGATTTTCTCTACACCTTTAACGAGGATATAAAACTTCATGGTTTAATCAGCCGTTCCTTTCGCGCTCCCACATTTAACGATCTATACTGGCTGGATACCGGCGATGGTATGAAGGGAAATCCCAATTTGAAACCGGAAAAAGGGATAACCACAGAGTTGGGGGTTGAAACAAGAATAAATAAATATTTTACGTCAGGGTTGACTTATTACCGTAGTGATTATAAACAGCTTATACAATGGTCTTATGATTCAGGTAGCGGAATTACGCAGCCAGAAAATATCAATTCTGCCGTAATTAATGGGTTAGAATCTGAGAATAAGATATATATATCAGATAATCTTGACTTGGATATTAATTACACATACTTAATGGCAAGGGATAAGGATACTCATAAATATCTTGTTTACCAACCGAAAAATAAGCTAGATACTTGTTTGAAATATCACGATCATAATGGATTGACTGTGGAGTTGAAAGGCCAATTTACGGGCCAAAGGTTTGCTGACGCTGATAATAATTCCAAAGTAAAAAGTTTTTTTGTCTTCGGGCTTAGTGTGTCAAAGAAATTTAAGCAAGGATTAACTTGTTTCTCTTCCATCGATAACATTTTGAATCGTAAATATCAGGTTATCCGGGATTATCCTATGCCGGGTTTTTCTTTTACCGGCGGCCTGAAAGCCGAATTCTAGTCTCTATTTCTTGCAAGATCAATTGCTCTGTGTTAATATATCAGCATGTTTTCTAACCGGATCTTGCGGGTTGCTTTATTCATTTCGCTGCTTGCTCACGGGGCTATCTTTTTACAGATCCCCGGCCTCAATCCTTATACCCCTGCGCCGAAAGACCAAAAGATAGAGGTGCGCTATATTAAGGAGAGCTTAGAGGTTAAGCCGCTGCCTAAGAATCAATCCAAGCCTGACCTGCAAAAACTCATTTCAAGGCAGGATCCTTTTTTAAGGCTTGACTCTAAGGTT